>NZ_DATNJW010000506.1:0-4747 GCF_035603715.1 Mycobacterium sp.
TGATGAGCACCGGCGGCCTGGATACTGTGGGCTCGCCGGCATTCACTGACGAGGAGTCGGCCCGCTACCGCGCCGCGGGCTGGTGGTCGGACGTGACGTTGTCCGACGCGGTTGCCCGCAACGCCGAGCAGCGCCCGGACCACTTCGCCTACATCGATCAGCCCGGCCGGTCGTTCACCTGGCGTGAATTCGATTCTGCGGCAACCGCTCTCGCTGGACAGCTGGCTGGCGTCGGTATTGCCCGAGGTGATCGAGTCGCGGTATGGCACGGTGACTCCGCGGCGATCCACTTGCTGTTCGTCGCCGTGGAACGTTGCGGCGCCGTCGTTGTCGGTATCGGCGCGCGCGCCGGCACTCGCGAAGTTGCCGCGATACTGCGCAACGCGCGGCCCAGGCTGCTGATCAGCGACGGCCAGCGCAGCGACGCCGCGACCCAGACGGCTATCGGCGAAGTCTCGATGCCGGTCCTGGTAGTGCGGGACAGCGGACGGGGTCCGCGCTTGAGCATCGAGACTGAGCCCTCGACAGTGCCGATCCGGGACGCCCTCGGCGCCGACGACGTGTTCCTGATCAACTCCACGTCTGGGACCACCGGGCTGCCTAAGTGCGTCGTGCACACCCAGAATCGTTGGCATTACTTTCATCAGAAGGCCGTGGCCAACGGGCAGCTGACGCCTGACGATGTTTTCCTGCCGGTCATCCCGATGCCTTTCGGGTTCGGAATCTGGACCAGCCACACCAGCCCGATCTATCTGGGCGCGAGCGCAGTGATCTTGGACCGCTTCTCGGCCAGGGCAACGTGCGAGGCGATCGCTGAACACCGAGTCACTGTGTTGTGCTGCGTCAGTACGCAACTGACGATGCTGATGGCCGACCGCGCTTCGCGTGACAACGACCTGAGTTCGCTGCGCGTCGTATTCACCGGCGGGGAATCGCTGCCCTACCGGCCGTCGGCGGAATTCGAAAAACTCACTGGAGCAACAATTCTGCAGTTCTATGGGTCGAATGAGACCGGGCTGCTCAGCGCCACAACAGTGAACGACTCGCAGGAGCGCCGGTTGCGCACGGCCGGACGGATCGTTCCCGAGATGTCGGTCCGCCTGTTCGACGTCGACCAAGACGTCACCGAGACCGGCAAGGGTCAGCCCGCTTGTCGCGGTCCCGCAACCAGCCTCGGGTATCTCGGGGGCACCGACCACGACCAGCTGTTCACCCGTGACGGCTGGATGCGCATGGGCGATATCTGCGAAATCGACGCCGAGGGCTACCTGAGCGTCACCGGCCGGACGTCGGATTTCATCCTGCGCGGCGGAAAGAACATCAGCGCATCCGCCGTCGAAGACGCCGCTACCACGCATCCCGCGATCGCGGTCGCAGCGGCGGTCGCAATGCCCGATCCGGTGTTCGGCGAAAAGGTCTGCCTGTATACCGAACTCGTCGACTCGCAGACGATCAACCTGTCCGACCTCGTCGAGTATCTCCTCGCGGCAGGTGTTTCCAAGGAGTTGCTTCCCGAGCGACTCATCGTGGTCGACGAGTTGCCGCGATCGTCGGGCGGCAAGATCGCCAAAAGCGCGCTGCGCGAGGACGTCAAAGCCAGGACGGAGGCCCACCATGACCACTCCTAGCCCGCGGCGAGGTGGCCTCGAGGTGTGGGCGCCGTCGGTGGTTCCGCCGATCGGAGTCGACCTTTCGGACGAGCAGGCGCTCGCGGTGGCGTTCCGTCACCTGGCCGGTATCGGGTTCGCCGAGAATCTGGCCGGACACATCACTTGGCAACCCGACGGACAGACTGACATGTTCGTAAACCCGTGGGGGCTGTGGTGGCAGGAGCTGACCGCCTCGGATATCTGCGTGGTCGGTGCCGATGCGCGAGTGATCCGCGGCCGCTGGGATGTCACTCCCGCGATCCACATTCATACCGAGCTGCACCGCGTCCGTGAAGACGCGCGAGTGGTCATTCACAATCACCCCTACTACGTGTGTGTGCTCGCAGCGCTGGGCAGATTGCCGGAACTGGTGCATCAAACCGGCTCGCTGTTCCTCGACGACCTGTGCCTGGTCGATTCATACGATGGGGAGATCGACAGCGCGACGCGTGCAGCCGATCTCGCGGCCCGCATCGGCGGGGCGAACCTGACGATTCTGGCGAATCACGGCGTCATCGCTACCGGCCGCAACCTGGCTGAGGCCGTCTACCGCGCCGCGTCGATCGAGCGAGTCTGCAAGCTGGCCTACGACGTGATGCTCACCGGCAAGGAACCTGTGCAGATGAACTGGCCGGACATGGCGGGCATGCAGCGATCGCTGATCGAGCGAGCGGCCGACGTGTACTGGGCGGGCGCCGCCCGACTGACCATCAAAGCCGATCCCACCGTTCTGAACTGAGTGAATTGCGATGAAATCTATCGACGAGCTCGCCGCCAACCTGAGCTTCACCACCGCCAAGACCGGCGACGACCGTTCAGTCACGTTCCTGCCTGATCCGCCAAGGGCGCGCCGCCGCTACACGCTGATCTCCGTCGACGATCACATCGTCGAGCCCCCGGATACGTTCACCGGCCGTCTGCCGCAACGGTTCGCTGATCGCGCCCCGAAAGTGGTTGATACTGCCGACGGCGGCCAGACGTGGGTCTATGACGATCAGGTATTGCCGAATGTCGGTTTCAACGCCGTCGTCGGCCGGCCGGTGTCGGAGTACGGCTTCGAGCCGGTCCGCTTCGATGAGATGCGCAGGGGTGCATGGGATATCGACGAGCGTGTCAGAGACATGGACCTGAACGGGGTCTACGCCTCGCTGAACTTTCCCTCGTTCCTGCCGGGTTTCGCGGGCCAGCGACTGCAGCAGGTGACCAACGATCGCGACCTCGCATTGGCCTCGGTGCGTGCGTGGAACGACTGGCACCACGACGTGTGGGCCGGTTCGCACCCGGGTCGGATCATTCCGTGCCAGTTGCCCTGGTTGCTGGATCCTGAACTCGGCGCGGAGATGATCCGTGAAAACGCCGCGCGCGGCTTTCATGCCGTCACGTTCAGTGAGAACCCGTCGATGCTGGGGTTGCCGAGCATCCACACCGGCCATTGGGATCCGATGATGGCCGCGTGCGCCGAGACCGGCACGGTGGTGAACCTGCACATCGGATCGTCGGGGTCGTCGCCGTCGACCACCGACGATGCACCACCGGATGTCCAGGGCGTGCTGTTCTTCGCCTACGCCATCTCAGCGGCGGTCGACTGGCTGTACTCCGGATTGCCGAGCAGATTCCCCGATCTCAAGATCTGTTTGTCCGAGGGCGGAATCGGCTGGGTGGCGGGGCTATTGGATCGCCTCGACCACATGCTGAGCTACCACGCGATGTACGGCACCTGGGCGGCGCTGGGGGAGACCCTGACTCCGGCGGAGGTGTTCACCCGCAATTTCTGGTTCTGCGCAGTGGAAGATAAGTCTTCTTTCGTGCAGCACGACCGCATCGGTACCGACAACATCATGCTGGAAGCTGATTACCCGCACTGTGATTCGACTTGGCCGCACACCCAGGAGACAGTGCACGAACAAATCGGCGACCTGTCACCCGAGCTGATTCGGAAGTTCACCTGGGAGAACGCTTCGCGCTTGTACCAACATCCGGTGCCTGCCGAAGTGCAGCGGGATCCAGAGTCGTTCTGACGCTACGGCGAGCAGGAGCCGCCGGGTACGTCGACCCGCCGCACGCAACGTGATCGCGTCGACCGGCATTCAGCCTGGTTAGACTGCGGTGACTGTGACCAAGAGGCGACCTGATGCTCAGCAGCGGCGACGCGAGTTATGCGACGCGGCGATCGAGCTCCTGGCGCAGGACGGTGCGCGCGGTTTGACTCATCTGCGGGTCGACCGTCGCGCGGGTGTTGCTGACGGCTCGACGTCCTTCTACTTTCATACCCGCGCGGACCTGCTGCGTGCCGTGACCAATCGCGTGGTGTCCCAAGATATCACCGATTTCGAGGCCGCAATGACCGCTGCCAAGGCAGCCGAAGGCCATCAGGAGGAGACGCTGCTGTCGAGGCTGGCCGAGCAGGCCATGCGGACAGGGGTGGAGCCGGAGCGATCGCGTGCCCGCGCCCGTTTCGAGCTGATGATGATGTCGCAGCGAGATCCCGAGCTGGCCACCGTTTTCCACGGCCTGATGGATCGCTTTGTTGCGATCGGGGAAGAGGCCGTCGCCCAACTTCAACCCCGCAACGCCGCGGTCGATACCACTTTGGTGAAGGCCCAGGCATTTGCCGTGATCACTTTCCTCGGGGGGTTCCTGTTTCGCTTGGCCAACGGCATCGCCGGATCGCATAGCGCACAGGAACTCGAGCAGTACCTGCACGCCGTCATCGCGGGCGTCGCCGCCGAGCACGCCGCGGCGAGCAATAACGGCTGATCTCAGCCAGGCGCACCCGGAACGACCAATACTCGGCCGTCCACGCCGGCGCCGCGGACCAATTCGAACGCGTCCGCGATCCGATCGAGTTGCAGCGTGTGTCCGATCACCGCGCCGGGATTTACGGCGCCGGTTGAAAATGCATCGATCACTTCGCGAAACTCGTTGGGCCGGTAGCAGACCGAGTATCGGATTGTGAGCTCTTTCAGAAGCGCCGTGATCGGCTCGACGGGCGTGGGCTCCGCGCAGGCACCGGAAATCACCAGCCGGCCCAGTGGGCGCAACGCGGCCTGGCAAGCCTGCACAAGCTCAGGGCGTCCGACACATTCGATGGCCACGTC
>NZ_DATNJW010000507.1:0-3833 GCF_035603715.1 Mycobacterium sp.
AGTACACCACCGATGAGGTGTTCGGCGGTTTCATCATGACCGCAATGGATTACACCGATCGGCAGTTGGGTCGCATTCGGAAGTATCTTGCCGCGAACCCCGAGTCGCTGTTGATAGTTGCGGCGAGCATGGGCCAGGGCCCGATACCGACGGGGGGCTTCAGTGATAGAGACCTGTTTGTCCTCGAGAATCCCGCCCGACTCCTATCCCGACTCGGTTTGCAATCCGCTGAGTCAAGCCTGGCGATGTTCCCCGGCATCTCGCTCGCCTTCGGCGATGAGGCGGCCGCGCGGGAGGCGATCACGCCGGTGGAGTCGATAAGGACCGAGGACGGCCAGCAGCTTTTCAGCTGCCCCGTGTTTCCCCGCAGGCGGGAGGGAAAGACCGCAACCTTTACGAGGCGCACGTTGCTGCCGCAACCGCCATCGATCAAGCTCGATGCGGATTCTGGTCAACACGCCCGATTGCGTTATAGGCCGTTGGGGGCCGACAGCGAATTGGTCGCGACGCCAGCCGAACTCGGGCTGGCAGCGCGCCAAATACTCGGCGGAGGTAACACCGCCTACCACACTGCAGAGGGGATCTTGCTGGCCTATGGTGCCGGTATCTCGCCAGATCCGTCGCGCAAGAAGGTCGATGTGCTCGACGTTAGTCCGTCGCTACTGGCCAATGTCCTCAACGTCCAACCGGCACCGACGATGCGCGGAGTCCCAAGCCTATTCGCGGCCTATTCGCGCGCGATGAGGACTGCTGCGACCTGAGCCTCCCGGCCTGTTCTTCCCGCGGTGCTCCTGCGCCCAGCGGGTGGACGCCCCCGCGAGTACCGCGTTAGATCACCTGGCGTCGAACTGCTTCGACTTGCCCGACCACAGTCGGTCGATCGAATCGACCTCCTGCACAACGACATCCGAATCCGGGCCGCCATGCCGGCGGAGCACGTCGGTCAGCTCCGCCCGCAGCCGGTGGAGGTCGCAGGAACCGTCGGTCGCCACGGACACCTCCACACCGCCTTGCGTTTTGCCGACGAAGAAGTTGGCGACTCCAGCGGTAGCCAGGACGGTCTGCTCGAGAGCCGCCCGGGGCACCGCCGAACCGTTGTCGTACTGGAACGTTCCGTCGATCCGACCGTGCACCGCTGTGATGCGGCGATGCGCGCACCCGCATGGACAAGGCTCGTCGGACATCGTCACCGCGTCGACAAGGTCGTAGCGAATCAGCGGCTGCGTCTTGTTGAACAGGTTGGTGTACAGCAGTCGTTCCGCAGGTTGCCCAAAGGGGACGACGTTGCCGTTGGCATCGGCCGGCTCCAGAATGACCAGGTCGTCGGCGACGTGCATGCCCTCTCCAACGCCGCATGGAAAGGCATAGGTCCCCTCTGAGCAGCCCCAGAACTCCGAAGTCTCGATCCCCCACGCGGACCGAATCGCTTCCCGCACGGGCGGGGTGCAGACCTCGCCCGCGACGCTGACCCAGGTCGGTTTGATGGTGAGTCGTCCCGCGATCGCCTCCAACGCCAGCTCCCGCATGAGACTCGGCCACGCTTGGAGAGCCTGCACCGGGGGACTCGCGTTGTTGAGGCCGTCGACAATTTCGTCCAGGGGTTGCGTGCCGCCGGAGCAGTGCGATTGCGGCCCTCCGCTTTCGAAGGTGCTGAAGTCGTGAAATATCCCCGACTCATGCCGCGTGCTGGTGGCGAAGGCCTGCGCCAGCACCGCTTCCGGGTCTTCGCCGCGTCGCCCGGTCCAGCGCGAGCCCTGCATCACGAAGGTGACGAACTCGTCCCATCCGTAGACGTGGACCGCCTGGGTTCCTATATATCCGGACGTGATGATCGCCTGGTACTGATCGTCCATGTACCCACGGTCGCCGTCCGGCTGATCGAGGTGTTGTTGGATCCGGGCAAGTGTCAACCTGGGGTCCGTGACCACCCGGTCGAACTCCGCCATCATCTCGGCTCTGGTCAGGACCGGCAGAGAAGGAAGGTCGGCCTCGGTGAAGTTCGCCAGATCGATGCCGGCGAGGCGTTCCCGCCAGAACGGCGAACGATCGGCGGCGTACACCAGCAGCTCCCGAAGACGCCGTTCGCGTTCCGCGGCGAGACGCCCTGCGTCCCAACGCAGCCGGCGCACCCCCTTCAGGTAGGCATCTTGCAATGCGGCACGCTGGCGCCGGACCAGCTGCTCGTAATGTCTGTCCGTCGTCACATCAGTTGCTGTCGTCACCGTGTGGTTCCTTTCACAAGCGAATCGATCTCCATAAGACTGAGTTGGGGCGACGCTGACGGCTCAGGCGCCTTGCTTGGCGGAGACAAGCCAGCGTCCGTCAGCAGCCGTCGCTCGTCGACCTTGCTGGACGACGTCAAGGGCAAGTCGGCCACCAAGATGAAGTGATCGGGCAGCATCGTCGCCGGGAGCCGTTGGCTGGCGGCCTGGCGGACGGCGAGAGGGGTGAGTTCGCGGTCCGGCACCACGAATGCGACAACCCCCAGGTCACCCTCCAGGTCGAAGGTCGTGCACGCCGCGGATGCGACACCGTCGATACCGCCGAGCGCCTCGGTCACCTCGACCAGCGACATTCTCACGCCGTGTCGCTTGATGACGCGGTCCGACCGCCCCACGTATACGTGGTTACCCCGGTCGTCGCGGAAGACGAGGTCACCAGTGCGGTAGAGGGTGCTTCCGTCGATGACGTCCGTCCGCAGCGCAGCTGCGCTCCGGGCCGGGTCATTCAGATAGCCAGCCATCAGCTGCGGTCCGCCGATATACAGCTCGCCGATCACGCCCGGACGGTCCACCAGGCTTCCGTGCTCATCGACCAGGTGGAACGAGCTCCCAGGATGAGGCTGACCAATGGGTACCTGTCCCGCGTCGAGCAACTCCGGGGTCAGTTCCAGATGGGCGACTGCGATGGTGGTTTCGGTCGGGCCGTACCGATTCACCACCCGTAGTTCAGGATTGGCCGCCCACACCGCCCTGATATCGGCGGTGGACGGCGCTTCGCCGCCCAGCGCCATCACTCTCAGCGGGGTGTCAGCCAACTGCGCC
Source organism: Mycobacterium sp. (assembly GCF_035603715.1). Taxonomy (GTDB): domain Bacteria; phylum Actinomycetota; class Actinomycetes; order Mycobacteriales; family Mycobacteriaceae; genus Mycobacterium. The sequence goes on from NZ_DATNJW010000507.1 coordinate 3,045, forward strand.
AGACGGCCGCTTAATCTAAGCAACCGGAGATAGCTCGGCGAAAAGCTGGTCGTCGTGATCCCCTCGTTGGTGACAATCGAGAAGAACCTGCGAGGAAATAGCAGGGCATCGCGGTCGGGAATGACGAGCGGGACGCCGCGCACGAGCGGCGGAAACATCGCAGAGAAGGACCCGTCAAAGTGCACCGGCGAAACACACAGGGCTCGGTCGTCCGCGGTGTATCCCATGGCGTCGGCGCATGATTCGACCGCGGCGATAAAGGCCGCCGGAGGAATCTGCACGCCCTTGGGGACACCGGTTGTCCCCGACGTGTAAATGATGTAGGCGACCGGGCCCGTCACGGGTGTTGGCGTTGGCCCGTCTGTACTGCTCAACGTCGACAGAGTGGTCCACGCCGTGCCGGCGGGAAGTCCCGATGGCTCCGTTTGGTCGGCGCCCGCGGTGATCACCTGTGCGGGCCGGCAGTCGGCCACGATCTGCGCACGGCGGATATCTGGATCGGTGACCGCCAGCGGGACGAACGTGGCCCCCGCCCACAGGCAGCCCAGTGCCGCCACCACGAAGTCCACCGAATTTCCGATCAGCAGGGCAACCCGATCCCCGGGTTCGACGCCTTTCTGAACCAGGCCGGCAGCGACTCTCCCTGCCGCGGCGCGCAACTCGGCCCGGGTCAGCGCGCGATCCAGATCCTTGACGGCGGGCCGATCAGGAGCTCGATCGGCGTGCTCCAGCACCGCAGCGAGTACGCCGTGGTCCATCATGCTTTTTCCCAGACTCCGAGCTATGAGC
>NZ_DATNJW010000508.1:0-3456 GCF_035603715.1 Mycobacterium sp.
CCCGATGACTGTATCCACAACCTCCTGCGCTTCACGCTGAACCTCGGCTAAGTGATCAGACCCACTAAACGATTCGGCGTAAATCTTGTACACGTCTTCGGTGCCCGACGGCCGGGCGGCGAACCAGGCATTGGCTGTCGTCACCTTCAAACCGCCCAGCGGCGCGCCGTTGCCCGGCGCCGTGGTCAGCTTTGCCGTGATCTGCTCCCCGGCCAGCTCAGTGGCGGTGACCTGGTCAGGCGACAGCTTCGCCAGCCGCGCCTTTTGCTCACGGTCGGCCGGTGCGTCGATCCGCGCGTACAGCGGGGCGCCGTATTTCTCGGTCAGCTCGTGATAGCGCTGCGACGGCGTGACGCCGGTGACGGCGAGAATCTCGCTGGCCAGCAACGCCAGGATGATGCCGTCCTTGTCGGTGGTCCACACCGATCCGTCGCGGCGCAGGAACGACGCCCCGGCGGATTCCTCGCCGCCGAAGCCGATGGTGCCGCCGATCAGACCGTCGACGAACCACTTGAACCCGACCGGTACCTCGACCAGCTTGCGTCCGAGCCCTGCGACCGCTCGGTCGATGATCGACGAGCTGACCGCGGTCTTACCAACCGCGACGCCGTCGGGCCACGACGGCCGATGCGTGTACAGGTAGTCGATCGCCACCGCCAGGTAGTGGTTCGGGTTCATCAGCCCGGCGTCGGGGGTGACGATGCCGTGACGGTCTGAGTCGGCGTCGTTGCCGGAGGCGATCTGGTAGTGATCGCGGTTGGCGATCAGCGATGCCATTGCGTCCGGCGAGCTGCAGTCCATCCGGATCTTGCCGTCGTGATCGAGCGTCATGAACCGCCATGTCGCGTCAACCAGCGGATTGACGACGGTCAGCTCGAGGCTGTGCCGCTCGGCGATCGCGGCCCAGTAGTCGACGCTGGCCCCGCCGAGCGGATCGGCGCCGATCCGGATCCCCGCCTTGCGGATGATGTCGACGTCGACCACGTTCGGCAGGTCGTCGACGTAGGCGTCCATGTAGTCATGCCGTTGGACGGTTTGCAGCGCGCGGGCCAGCGGCACCCGCTTCACCGTCTCGCCGTTGCGGAGAATCTCGTTGGCACGCTCGGCGATTGCGTTGGTTGCGTCGGTGTCGGCGGGACCGCCGTTGGGCGGGTTGTACTTGAAGCCGCCGTCATAGGGCGGGTTGTGCGACGGCGTCACCACGATCCCGTCGGCCAGTCCATCGTTGCGGCCGCGGTTGTAGGTGAGGATCGCGTGGCTGACCGCCGGAGTCGGCGTGTAGCGGTCGGCCGAGTCAACGGCCGTGACGACGTCGTTGGCGGCGAGCACCTCGATCGCCGACACCCATGCGGGCTCCGAGAGGCCGTGCGTGTCCCGGCCGACGAACAGCGGTCCGGTGGTGCCGTGCGCGGCGCGGTATTCGACGATGGCCTGGGTGATGGCCACGATGTGCGCCTCGTTGAACGCCCCGTTCAGCGCCGAGCCGCGGTGCCCCGACGTTCCGAACGCCACCTGTTGGGCGACGTCCTCGGGATCCGGTTTTATCGCGTAGTAGGACGTGACCAGGTGAGGCAGATCAACGAGGTCTTCGGGCTGGGCCGGCTGACCGGCGCGTGGGTGGGCCACCATGTCCTCGATTCTGCCGAATAAGCTGCCTGAGCACGCCCTGCAACCGAAGGGATTTCGACGAGTGGCCAACTCTCCGTTCCCGCAGGACTACCGGGAATTGGCCGCGGTGTTCGCTGGCGGTGCGCTGGGCACCGTGGCGCGCACCGGACTGAGCCTTCTGGTGGCAGCCGACCCGGGGCGCTGGCCCTGGCCGACGTTCACGGTCAACATCGTCGGCGCCTTCCTGGTGGGTTACTTCACGACGCGGTTGCTGGAGCGGTTGCCGCTGTCGAGTTACCGCCGGCCGCTGCTTGGAACCGGGTTGTGCGGTGGTCTGACCACCTTCTCGACAATGCAGGTCGAGACGCTCAAGATGATCGAGCATCACCACTACGGCCTGGCGGCTGGATACACCTGCGCCAGCATCGTTTTCGGGTTCCTTGCCGTGTATCTCGCCACTGCCCTGGTTCGCCGGGTGCCGGTGCGCTGATGATCTGGCTCGGGGTGGTGCTGGCCGGCGGCGTTGGAGCCGTGCTGCGGTTTGTGGTGGACCGCGCGGTCGCTCACCGGGCCGCCCGGTCGTTCCCCTTCGGAACCCTGGCGGTCAATATCAGCGGAGCCGCACTCCTCGGACTGCTCGGCAGCCTGGCATTGAGTCGCGACACCGCGTTGCTCGCCGGCACTGCCTTCGTCGGCTCGTACACCACGTTTTCGACCTGGATGCTGGAAACCCAGCGGCTCAGCGAAGAGCGCCAGGTCGTCAACGCGGTCGCCAATATCGTCGTCAGCATCGTGTTGGGTATCGGCGCGGCGCTATTCGGGCAATGGATCGCAGGACGGTTATGAACCAGCCTTCCCTGAAGCTGACCACCTACTTCGGCGAACGCCAACGGGCCGTCACCGGTGTGCGCCGGCCCGGCTTTTTGGCCGACGCGATGCTCGATCTGTTCGACACCCGCGAAGTCGCGGCCAGCGTGATGCTGCGCGGCATCGCGAGTTTCGGGCCGCGCCATGTGCTGCGCACCGACGAGTCGCTGAGCCTGTCCGAGGACCCGCCGGTGGCGATCGCCGCGGTCGACGTCGAGTCGAAGATCAGCGCCCTGGTCGACGAGGTGGTCGCGATGACCGGTCACGGTATGGTCACGCTCGAGCGCGCCCGCCTGGTCAGCGGCGATGACCTGCTCGACGTCGGCGCCGACGACGCGGTCAAACTCACGGTCTATGTGGGCCGCCAGGAACGCATCGCCGGGTCGGCCGCTTTCCGCGCGGTGTGCGATCTACTGCATCGACGGGGATTCTCCGGTGGCGCAGTCTTTTTGGGTGTGGACGGCACTGCGCACGGCGAACGGTATCGGGCTGCCTTCTTCAGCCGCAATGTCAACGTCCCGCTGATGATCATCTCGGTCGGGACCGCGGCGCAGGTCTCCACGGTGGTCGCCGAGCTCAGCGCCGTCGCACCGCGGGCGTTGCTGACCGTCGAACGGGTGCGGTTATGCAAACGGGGCGGCGAGTTGTTCGGGCGGCCGCATCGACTGCCGGAGACTGACAATCAGGGACGGCCGCTGTGGCAGAAGCTGATGGTGCACACCAGCGAAGCGACCGGTCACCGCGGTGTGCCGATCCACCGTGCGCTCGTGCATGAGCTGTTGGAATCCGGGCTGGCCCGCGGCGCGACCGTGCTGCGCGGTATCTGGGGATTCCACGGCGACCATGAACCGCACGGCGACAAGCTTTTTCAGCTGACCCGACGTATGCCCGTGGTGACGATCATCATCGACACCCCGGAGTGGATTGCGCGCAGCTTCGACATCGTCGACGAGTTGACCGCAGACCACGGATTGGTCACCT
>NZ_DATNJW010000509.1:0-3808 GCF_035603715.1 Mycobacterium sp.
CCCTGACTGGTCGATCCCGCGCGCTGGAGATCATCGTCGGTGCCGACGACTTCGACGCCGAAACGGCCGAGAAGTACGGGTGGGTCAACCGGGCCATTCCGGATTCGGAACACGACGCGTTCGTCGACAATTTTGCCCGACGGGTCGCCAGTTTCGACAAGCGGCCGTTGGAGTTGGCCAAACAGCTGGTGAATGCCCGAGCTGGTGTCCCGCTGGAAGGTGACCGGTGGCTTTCAAATCACGCGTTCATCGGCACGACGACCTGGCCGGCCACCCAAGAGCGCATCGGGAAGCTGATGAAAGCCGGCTTGCAGCAGGACGGTGACTTCGAGCGATCGTTGGGGCACAACGTCGCTACCGTCGCTTGACGTCTCTTCACCTGCGCGAGTTGTGCCACTTATTTCTGGATGCTTCGAGAAATCATCGGCACTCCCGCAACAACTCAAGGATCGGCGGCCTCACCGCCCGACCAATCTCTCTGGCACATAACCAAACCGAAGGACTTCTCATGCCAATCTCAGTAGCGAATTCGACTGTGCTCGTCACCGGCGCCAACGGCGGCCTCGGGATCGAGTTCGTGCACCAAGCATTGCAACTCGGCGCTAAGAAGGTGTACGCCACCGCGCGGCGCCCGCGGGCCTGGACCGACTCCCGCGTCGTCCCGCTCTTGCTGGATGTCACTGATGAGACCTCGATCGCGGCCGCCGCAGCCGCTGCGGGCGACACCACTATCGTGATCAACAACGCCGGCGTCTCGCCGATCCCTGATCGGATCCTCACCGACGACATGAATGAGATTCGAAAGACTTTCGAAACCAACTTCTTCGGTGCGCTCGCTGTTGCCCGCGCTTTCGCACCCATCGTCGGCGCCAACGGAGGAGGGGCCTTCCTGCATGTGCACTCAGTGCTGAGCTGGATTGTCGGCGACCCCGCTGGGCAGGCGGGCGGTCACGGTGGCTATGCCGCGGCGAAATCGGCCTTCTGGTCGGCAACTAACTCTCTGCGCCTTGCCTTGGCCGAACAGGGCACACACGTGCTCGGCCTACACCTGGGTTACACGGCCACACCGATGACCGCGGAAATCGTCGACGATAAAGAAGACCCCGCCGACATCGTGCGCATTGCTTATGCTGGCCTCGCCGCCGGCGAATACGAAGTCATCGCCGACCACCGCAGCTTGGTCGTCAAGAACGCGCTCTCGGCCCCGATCGAAGTTCTGTACCCGCAGCTCGCTGGGCATAGCGCCGAGCTGATCTGAAAACCCGCCACGTCTTGCGGCAGGCTCGCCCGCCTTGCGGGCGCGCAGGATTCGCGGATCGTAGACACCGCGCCGGCGGCGTGCAGCCAACTGGGTTCCGCTGGCCCGCGCGACGGGCCCGCTGTGGACGGCTGCGACCAGAAAGTTGGTGACGTTAGAGCCGGGTCAACTTGCTGATCGTTTGAATTTCGGTGTCCCGGTACGGCCGTCCATCGGGCTGCAGCAGGTCTGCAAACCAAAGCTTCGGAGCTGTCTTGTACGGGTGATCCCAGGAGTCCCACGGAATGTAGGTCTGGGTCTTACCAGCGACCAACCCCCAATTGATCGCACCAACGTTGTGCCGCTTCGCAATTGGCAGGACCCCGTCAACGGTACTGCCCAGTGTCCGGGCCAGGTACTCGGTGCAGAGGATCGGGCGCCCCAATGGGGACAGTTCTGCTATCCGGGCCTCGAAGCCTGCTGGTTGGTCATAGCAGTGGAAGGTAACCACATCGGAGTTGTCCAGTTGGATGTTAGCGATTTCGCTGCGCCGCTGGCGATCTCCCCACACGCCGTCCCACACGCCACTCGTTAACGGTTGACTCGGATCAACCGAGCGTGCCCACCCGAACGCCAGCGAGAGCAGGTCGGCGACACGCTCCAGCTTGTCTGCCCTTTCGACCTTGCGATACTCGCGAGCGGGATTGTCGGGCTCATTCCACAGGTCCCAGCCCAAAATTCGGTCATCCGTGCGGAATTGGGTCAACACTCCCGTGACATATTCAAGCAGAGTGCGACGGTAGTCGAGGTCACCCAGACGTTCAGCGCCTGGGCTTTGCACCCAGCCGGAGTTATGGACCCCGGGCTTCGGGGCGTGCTGGCGTCCCAGTTTGGGGAACGGATCCCAACATGAATCAAAGAAGACAAAGAGCGGTTTGATGCGGTGGCGCGCCGCAATCGCGACAAACTGCGCGAGACGGCTCTGGAAGCCTCGATGGTCTTGCGCCCAAAGCTGATCGTGGAGGAAGACCCGCACCGTGTTGAGTCCGTGTGACTGGGCCCAGCCGAGCTCGGTATCGATACGCCGGGGGTCGAAGGTGTCGGCCTGAAACATCTCGAGCTGGTTGATGGCGTTCGAGGTGATGTAGTTGACGCCGACGCGCCACCCTTGCGCCTGATACCAGTGGTTAGCCCGATCAGGCGACCATCGGCTTTGCTCTGCGCCGGCGCGGGGTGTCTTGGTCAATACAGGGCCCGCCGCCAGCAGCACTGGGAGCGATAGCACAGTCCGACGTCTCACGCAGCGACCATATTCTCCGAGTGACGCAGGAGGCTGGAAAACTCGACAGACATCCTCATCGCAGTCCGATCCGGTGATAAGCCGGTGAGGCGGTCAGCCAAGTTCAAAGCTTGTGACCAGCTGCCGCTGGGCGAGCCGTCTCGCGGATCACTTTGTGTACGAACGCAAGCTTGCGGACCACCGGCTGCGGGATGTCGAACGGGTAAAGCGGATTCTTACCCATGGCGGTGTTCACCCGATTGAAGCAGAGCGACAACCACTTCCAGTCCTCCAGCAGCCGCTCGATCGGAGCGTCCTCGTAGCTCGGGAGCGGAACGACGTCACCTTGAACCGAGAAACGGACTCTGTCGGCATGCAAGATCAGTCCAGACTCGCGGGCGGTGTCGATTGCGCCAGTGATGTGCAGATAGTGGGCGAAGCACTCGGCAAAATCCTCCCAAGGGTGCATCGTTGCGTACTCGGAGATGTAGAAGTCACCCCAGTTCGCCGGCGCACCGAATTTGTAGTGTCGTGCGATCTCGCCTTGATAATCGGCGCGCTCATCGCCGAAGATCTCGCGGCACTCGTCAAGGTAGCGTGCGGCTCCGGGATCGGTTTCCACCAGAATGTTCTGGTAATAGTGGCCGACCTCGTGGCGGAAATGACCCAGCATGGTGCGGTAAGGCTCACCGAGGTGCACCCGCAGCGACTCACGGTAGGCGTCCAGCGACTCGACCAGATCGATCGTGATCACCCCGCCGGCATGCCCGATCACCACACGTTCACCGCCGCTGTAACTGGACAGCAGATCAAACGCAAGCCCTCCGTCTTTCCGCCAGAACGGGTCGACCGGCAAGCCGATGTCAACGAGCTGACAAATCAACCGTCGCAGGGCGATCCCGGTGGACACCAGCTTTTCCACTGCGACGGTGTCGTCGGCGTCGGGCTCGCGGCGGATCAAGGAATCCGCCAGGCACCGTCCCTGCTGACCGCCCAGTTCCTGTTCCTGAGGCACCAACCAGTTGCAGCCGAGGCTGGCCCCCTTCGTGCATGCAATCCAAATCTGGCCGTCGATAACCGCGGCGTCCGACGAGGTCGCGACCATAGTGCGGCTTGGGACATGAAATCCAAATTCTGCCAAGCAATTCGGGCAGCGCCGCGACTCGAACGGAACGAAGCCGCGGCAGACGGGGCAGGCGAACGCGCGCACGGATTCCATCGTGGCAGTCCGCGCCGGCCGGCCGCATCGTTTCAGCCGGTATCGCGACGGACACGGCGAATGTCGCAAACTC
>NZ_DATNJW010000510.1:0-4294 GCF_035603715.1 Mycobacterium sp.
GAACTCGTCGTGGATACCGGTGCCGAGCGCGGTGATGATCGCTTGCACTTCAGTGTTTTTCAGCACCCGGTCGATGCGGGCCTTCTCGACGTTGATGATCTTGCCGCGCAACGGCAGGATCGCCTGGAACATCGAGTCGCGCCCACTCTTGGCCGAGCCGCCGGCCGAGTCGCCCTCGACGACATACAGTTCGGATTTCCGCGGGTCGGTGGACCGGCAGTCGGCCAGCTTTCCGGGCAGTCCGCCGATGTCGGTTGCGCTCTTGCGCCGCACCAACTCTCGCGCCTTGCGGGCCGCGATGCGTGCCTGCGCAGACGACACCGCTTTATTGACGACGGTCTTGGCGTCCGAGGGATTGGCATCGAACCAGTGCTGGAGCTCTTCGTTGCAGATTTTCTGCACGAAAGACTTGACCTCGGTGTTGCCCAGCTTCGTTTTGGTCTGACCCTCGAACTGGGGCTCGCTGACCTTCACCGAGATCACCGCGGCCAGCCCCTCGCGGATGTCGTCGCCGGTGAGGTTGGGGTCCTTGTCTTTCAGCAACTTCTTGTCTTTGGCGTACTTGTTCACCACCGTCGTCAACGCCGCCCGGAAGCCCTCCTCATGGGTACCGCCCTCGTGGGTGTTGATGGTGTTGGCGAAGGTGTGCACCGACTCCGAGTAGCCGCCGTTCCACTGCATGGCGATCTCGACTTCGTGGCCGGGACCTTTCCCGGAGAAATCCACGATGCTGACGTGGATCGGATTCTTGGTCCGGTTGATGTGCTTGACGTAGTCGACCAGGCCGCCCGGATAGTGGAAGGTCCGGTGTTTGACCTTATGCGGCGCAACGGATTCCGCGGCCTTTTCTTCCGCGGACTTCGGGGCCTCGGCGGTGTCGCTGACGACTTCGTCGACGACCTCTTCCTTGGTCACCCGCTCGTCGGTGAGGTTGATGGTCAGGCCCTTGTTCAGGAACGCCATCTCCTGCAGCCGGCGGGCCACCGTCTCGAAGTCGTAATTCGTCGTCTCGAAGATCCCGGGATCCGCCCAGAACCGGACCGTGGTGCCGGTCTTCTTGGTCTTGTCGCCCTGCTTGAGCGTGCCGGGCTCGGAGTGGTCGTAGGTCTGGTACCACTCGAAGCCGTCCCGGGAGATCTCCACCTCGAGTCGGGTGGACAGCGCGTTGACCACCGAGACGCCGACCCCGTGCAAACCACCCGACACCGCGTACGCGCCGTCGTCGCCGCCGAATTTGCCGCCGGCGTGCAGTTGGGTCATCACGACGTCGACGGTGGGGACACCGGTGGCGTGGGTGGCGACCGGGATGCCACGGCCGTTGTCGGTGACCTGGACGCCGCCGTTCTCCAAAATCTTGACGTCGACGGTGTCGGCGTAGCCGGCCATCGCCTCATCGACCGCGTTGTCGACGACTTCCCAAACCAAATGGTGCAATCCGCGCTCGCCGGTGGAGCCGATGTACATGCCGGGGCGTTTGCGGACCGCTTCCAGCCCCTCCAAAATCGTGATGGAATCGGCGCCGTACTCTTTCGGATTCTTTTTCTGGGCAGCCACGGTCGGGAGGCACTCCTTGGGATTGCGCGCGGGCAGTCCGATGACTCTGCGCTGGTTCTTTGTCAGTCTACCGTCAACACGGTCTCGGACCGATTCTGTAGGGGCGTTTCTACACAGCTATCTGCGCCGTGTGCGCGATTTTTCGCTCTGGGCTGCGTCCTGACGCTTGACAAGGCGGTTTCCCGCGTTGTGACGGCCCTCAGCGAATCTCCCGGCGGGGTCACCCATAGGTGTCGCGCGGACCCCTGCCGGCGATGTGCAGCGGTCCCTTTCGCCACGTCGGCGCGACCGGGCCGGTGATTCTCAGGCTGTTCACCACGCCGTCGCCGACCTCCGCGGCGATCTTGGCCAGCACTTGGTTCTGGATGATTCGTAACTGGGTGGCCCAGGCCGTCGACTCCGCCGCGACGGTAAGCACCCCGTCACGCAAGTTGGTCGGCGTCGCGTGGTCGGCGATGTTCGACCCGACCACCGCCGGCCACCGCCCGAAAACCGCGCCTTCGGCGACGCGCGACGACCAGCCCCTCTTCTTGGCCACGTCGCGGGTGACGCTGGCGAGGGTTTGCGGATCGCGCGCGTCGGGGCCCGGTCCCGACCACCGGCGCCGACTTGCGTTGCCCGCGACACGACGGCCGGGGGGCAGCCGACGCCCGCGGCCGACGTCTTTTCCTTGCGTGCGGGCGACGCCGCGGGCCTCTTCGAGAACCCGCCGGACCAGATCCATGCCGGCCACTTCGCTCAAGTGCTCAGGCGGTGCGGCGCCGTCCGGGGTGTCATCGTCGGGATTCAACTGTCGACCTCCTCGTTATGCACTGCAGTGACCACCGCCGACGCGGGGCCGCTGTCACCGTCGGTGAGGGTGATGTCCACCCGGTCGGCCACCCAGTCCCGGGGGATGTCGTCGAGCACGGCGGCGGTGACCAGCACCTGCTCTGCGGAGGCGGCCGCCGTGGCGAGGGCTTCGCGGCGCGCGGTGTCGAGTTCGGCGAACACGTCGTCGAGTAACAGCACCGGATCGCTTCCTTCGGCGCGCAACAATTCGTAGGCGGCCAATCGCAGCGCTAGCGCCATCGACCACGATTCCCCATGGCTGGCAAAGCCTTTCGCGGGTTGCTCGCCGAGCCGCAACTCGAGATCATCGCGATGCGGGCCCACCAGGCACACGCCGCGGTCGAGTTCGGCGTCGCGGCGCGCAGCCATTTTCTCCAGCAGGGCCGTCCGCAGCATTTCCACGTCCGGGCGGTCCGGCTCGGTATCGACGCTGGCGTGGTAGCTGATCGATGCCGGCCGCGATGCCGGCGCCAACAGCTGATAACTCTTCTGCACCTCGGGCGCGAGTTCGTTCACCAGGGTCATCCGGGCCGCCATCAATTCGGCACCGTGCGCGGCCAGGTGACCGTCCCACACATCAAGGGTGTCCAAGGCGCCGCGGTCGCCGCGGAATCGCGCGCCCGATGCGGACTTCAGCAGTGCGGTGCGTTGGCGCAGGACTTTGTCGTAGTCGGCGCGGATCGCCGCTACCCGCGGACGGCGGACGGCCGCCAGATCATCGAGGTAGCGGCGTCGATCGCCTGGGTCTCCCCGCACCAGCGCCAGATCCTCGGGTGCGAACAACACCGCACGCAGCACCCCGATCACTTCGCGGGCGCTGCGCACCGGCGAGCGGTTCAATCGCGCTTTGTTGGCCCGCCCGGCCGTGATCTCGAGGTCCACCGCACATTCCCGGCCTTCGTTGACCACGATCGTCGAGACCACCGCCCGCTGGGCGCCGAGCCGCACCAGAGGCGCGTCGGTCGCGACGCGGTGCGATCCCAAGGTCGACGAATACCACAGGGCCTCAACAAGATTCGTCTTGCCATAGCCGTTCGAACCGACGAACACCGTCCGCCCCGGCGTCAGTTCAAGCTCCACATTCGCCCAGGACCGGAAGTCCCGCAAGCCCAGATGACGGACGTACACCTAATCGCTAACCAGGCAGACGAACCGGCATGAGCAAATACACGTATTCGGTCTGAGCCGCAGGGAACGGCCCGCTGCCACTGGGTTGGGCGTCGTCATCGCCGGCCGGACGCAGCACCGCCGGGCGGCTTGGTGTGGTGAAGCCGAACGACACCCGCTCGGAATGCAGCGACCCCAACCCGTCGGTGAGGTATGTCGGGTTGAACGCGATGGTCAGCGGCTCACCGGCGAATTCCACCGGTACGTCCTCTTCGGCGCGACCCACATCGTCAGCACCCGCCGAAAGTCGCAACACATCCTCGGAGAATTCCATCCGGACCTGAGCGCCGCGATCGGCCACCAGAGCAACGCGCTTGATCGCCTCACTCAGTTCGGCCACACCAACGGTGGCGACCGCCGTGTGCTCGGTCGGCAACAGCTGCCGGAACTTCGGGAACTCCGCATCCAGCAGTCGGGTGGTGCTGCGTTTGCCGTTTCCACTGATGCCCAGCAATCCGTCCTTGCCGACCGCGGGTCCAGCGCCCAACGACAAGTGCACCTCGGCGCCGTCGGCGCCGCTCTTTGCCGCCTCCGACAACGTCTTGGCCGGCACCAGCACCGCGGCTTCTACGTCGGGTGCAGCCGCCGACCAGGTCAGCTCCCGAACCGCAAGCCGGAACCGATCGGTGGCAGCCAAAACCACGGACTGACCGGAGATTTCGACGCGAATCCCGGTCAGCATCGGCAACGTGTCATCACGGCCGGCCGCGACCGCGACCTGACCGATCGCCTCGGCGAACAC
>NZ_DATNJW010000511.1:0-2299 GCF_035603715.1 Mycobacterium sp.
CTGCAGCTTGAACACGGTGTCCGGGTTGAACAGGTGGTATTCGCCTTCACGGCGCCACTGGTACTCCCCGCCCACCTCGAGTTCACGGTGTGCACGTTCGTCGGGTCGGTCCAGGAAAGCCAGCGAGTGCCGGGTCGCGACGTCGGCGGCGATGTCGGCGAGGTTGATTCCGCCGGTGGGACAGGTCAACCCGGTGAAGTATTCCGCGAGGATGTCCTCGTCGACGCCGACGGCCTGGAACAGCTGGGCGCCGGTGTAGGAGGCCAGCGTCGAGATGCCCATCTTGGACATCACTTTGAGCACGCCCTTGCCGGCGGCTTTGATGTAGTTCTTCAGCGCGGTCTCGCGGTCGAGGCCCTCGAGGCTGCCGCTGTCCAGCATGACCTCGATGGACTCGAACGCCATGTACGGGTTGACCGCCGCCGCGCCGAAGCCGATCAGCGCGGCCATGTGGTGAACCTCTCGGGCGTCGCCCGACTCGACGACCAGTCCGACCTTGGTGCGGGTGCGTTCGCGGACCAGGTGGTGGTGCACGGCCGAGACCGCCAGCAGCGACGGGATCGGCGCCAGGTTCTCGTCGGACTCCCGATCGGAAAGGATGATGATCCGTGCGCCGTCGGCGATCGCCGCCGAAGTCCGTGCGCGCACCTCGTCGAGCGCGGCCTTCAGGCCGGCGCCATTCTCGGCGACCGGGTACAGACAGCGAATCACCTTGGACCGCAGGCCATGTCGACGACCGTTGACCTCCACGTCGGGGTCCAGGTTGATCAGCTTGGCCAGTTCGTGGTTACGCAGAATCGGCTGCGACAACGCGATCTGGCGACAGGAATCCTCGTTCGGGTTGAGCAGGTCGCCCTCTCCGCCGGTGGTGCCCTGCAGACTGGTCACCACCTCTTCCCGGATGGCGTCCAGCGGCGGGTTGGTCACCTGGGCGAACAACTGCTGGAAGTAGTCGAACAGCATCCGCGGGCGTTGCGAGAGCACCGCGACCGGGGTGTCGGTGCCCATCGAGCCGAGCGGCTCGGCGCCGGTGCGCGCCATCGGCGCCACCAGCAGGTTGAGCTCTTCGTAGGTGTAACCGAACACCAACTGGCGCAACACAACCCGGTGGTGCGGCATCCGGACGTAGTCGCCCTGCGGCAGCTCGTCCAGCGGGACCAGACCCTTGTCGAGCCAATCCTGATAGGGGTGCTCGGCGGCCAGTTCGGCCTTGATCTCCTCGTCGGCGACGATCCGGCCCTGGGTGGTGTCGACCAGGAACATCCGGCCCGGCTGCAACCGCATCCGGCGCACCACCTTCGCCGGGTCCAGGTCCAGCACGCCGGCCTCGGAGGCCATCACGACCAGCCCGTCGTCGGTCACCCAGATGCGGGACGGGCGCAGGCCGTTGCGGTCCAGCACGGCGCCCACAATCGTGCCGTCGGTGAACGTCATGGAGGCCGGGCCGTCCCACGGCTCCATCAACGAAGCGTGGTACTCGTAAAACGCGCGCCGGGCCGGGTCCATCGATGGGTGCCGCTCCCAGGCTTCCGGGATCATCATCAGCACGGCGTGAGCCAGGCTGCGCCCACCCAGATGCAACAGTTCGAGCGCTTCGTCGAAGCGGGCGGTGTCGGAGGCGCCCGGCGTGCAGATCGGGAACAGCTTGTCGACGTCGTCGCGGGATCCGAAAACATCGGTGTCGATCAGCGCCTCGCGCGCGCGCATCCAGTTCTCGTTGCCGGTAACGGTGTTGATCTCGCCGTTGTGCGCGATGCGGCGGAACGGATGCGCCAGCGGCCACGACGGGAAGGTGTTCGTGGAGAACCGCGAGTGCACGATGCCCAACGCACTGGTCAGTCGCTGGTCCTGCAGGTCCAGATAGAACGCCTTGAGCTGTGGCGTGGTCAGCATGCCCTTGTAGACCATGGTCTGGCCGGAAAGGCTTGGGAAGTAGACGGTTTCACGGCCGGGGCCGTCCTGGCCCGGGCCCTTGGTGCCGAGCTCGTGCTCGGCACGCTTGCGGATGACGTAGGCACGGCGCTCCAGCTGCATGCCGTCGGCGCCGGCGAGGAACACCTGTCGGAAGGTAGGCATCGCGTCGCGGGACAGCGCGCCCAGCGACGAGTCATCGGTGGGTACCTCGCGCCAGCCCAAAACCTGCAGGCCCTCGGCTTCCACGATCTTCTCGACCGCAGCGCAGGCGGCGGCCGCTTCTCTCGACGACTGCGGCAAGAACGCGATGCCGGTGGCGTAGCTGCCCGCCTCGGGCAGATCGAAGTCGACTACCTCGCGCAGGAACGCATCGGGAACCTGGATC
>NZ_DATNJW010000512.1:0-2158 GCF_035603715.1 Mycobacterium sp.
CAGATATCACGGCGATTTATGACGAGTGGATAGCGCTGCTTCGCACCGCATTGTCTGCTATGCGCAGACGCGGCGAACTGCGCAGCGACGCCGACCCTCGTCAGCTAGCGCGATTCATGGTCACCGCGCATCAGGGTGGGGCACTGTTGACCCAGGCGACTCGGTCGATAAAGCCGCTGCGTGATGCTCTGGACGGGGCCGTCGAATACATCTACTCTTTCGCCACTGAGCCCGTCACTCTTGCCCCGCGGAAGCGGAAGCGGAGCTAATCTTCCAACCTGGCGCTGGCGCAAGTCGTCGACATAAGGCGAGATTGGGTTCCCTCTCTGCCAACCTGGGTTGAGGCACCTCCCCCCTGACAATTAGTGACCCGAGGGCGGGGATGGAGAGCTTCCCCGAGATGGCGAACAAGGTGACCGCATTGGTCCGAGCGACCGGGATCGAAGATCCTGGTCGGATGAATGACGCTGGGACGGAACGTCCCGACCCTGAGGTGCCCGAGCGTGTCCGGCGCCGGACGTTCACCGCGAAGTACAAGCTGGAGATCCTGGCCGCTTACGACGCTGCTCCTGCAGGCGAGAAGGGTGCGCTGTTGCGCCGGGAGGGCTTGTATTCCAGTCACATTGTGCAGTGGCGGCAGGCCCGCGACGCCGGCGCGCTGGCTGGCTTGGCCGTTCCGCGCGGACGTAAGCGGCGCGATCCGCAGGCCGAGCGGATCGCCCGGCTGGAGGCCGAAAAACAGCAACTGGAGCAGGAGCTGGCCAAGACCCGTTTCGTGGTGGACGTGCAGGCAAAACTGCACGCGCTCTTGGAGACGCTCTCCGAGAGCGCGGAGCCCGAAAACGGGTCGACGAAATGAGCGACACAGCGGTCGCTGAGCTGGAGCCCAAGATCGGCCTACGCAACGCCTGCGATGTCGTCGGTGTCGCCCAAGCCAGCTATTACCGCCGACACCGGCACGGCCCGTCACCGCAGCGGCCGGCGCCAATCCCGCACACCGACCGACCGCAGCCTCGCGCGTTGTCCGAGACTGAGCGGGCCGCGATCCTGGCTGAGCTGCACAGCGAGCGGTTCGTCGACACCTCGCCGACCGAGGTGTGGGCCACCCTGCTCGACGAAGGCCGCTACCTCGGCTCAATCTCGACCTTCTACCGGCTGCTGCGCCAAGCCGGCGAGAGCCGGGAGCGCCGGCGCCAAGCCAGCCACCCAGCGACAGTGAAACCCGAGCTGGTCGCCCTCGAGCCGAACCAGGTGTGGAGTTGGGATATCACCAAGCTGCGCGGCCCGGCGAAGTGGAGCTGGTACTACCTGTACGTGATCTTGGACATCTTCTCCCGTTACGTAGTCGGATGGATGGTCGCTAGTCGCGAAAGTGCCGCGCTCGCTGAGGTATTGATCCGTCAGACGTGCGCCAAGCAGGGTATCGGCCGCGACCAGTTGACCATCCACGCCGACCGTGGCTCGTCGATGACCTCCAAGCCAGTGGCGTTCCTGCTCGCCGACCTCGGCGTCACCCAGTCGCACTCACGCCCGCACGTCTCCGACGACAATCCGTTCAGCGAGGCGCAATTCAAGACGTTGAAATATCGGCCCGACTTCCCCAACCGGTTCGACTCGATCGAGGCCGCCCGTCGGCACTGCCAGATCTTCTTCGGCTGGTACAACGACGAACATCGCCATACCGGGCTGGGTTTACACGTTCCCGCCGACGTGCACTACGGCACCGCCGCCATCACCCGCGAGAAGCGCGCCGGCGTGCTCGACGCCGCCTACGCCGCACACCCAGAACGGTTCGTGCAAAAGCCTCCCGAACCACCGAAACTGCCTAGCGGCTCGTGGATTAACAAACCAGACGACACCAAGGAGGCCACTCAGTAAATACCGCTCAACGGCGCCTCGTTCAGGTTGACAGATTCCGGGACCGCCGCCGGCGACCTGACCGCCAGTCAACTTCACTTCGGATTCGTCGGATCGATCGTGCTGTTCGCAATCGTCATGGCCGTGCCGGCATTGGGCTATTGGCGATTTCACCTCAACGGAGTCGTCGCCTTCTGGTGGGCATACATCGCAACTCGACCGCTCGGCGCCTCCATCGCGGACTGGTTGTGTAAGCCCACCAAGACCGGAGGCCTAGACTACGGCGCTGGCCCCGTGGCTG
>NZ_DATNJW010000513.1:0-5699 GCF_035603715.1 Mycobacterium sp.
TACTCCGACCGCACCGTCGATATCGAGTACAAGTTCGGCTTCTCGGGTAACCCGTGGGGTGAGCTCGAGGGAGTCGCCAACCGCACTGACTTCGACTTGTCCACGCACTCAAAGCATTCCGGTGTCGACTTGTCGTTCTACGACCAGGCCAACGAAACTCGCTATACGCCTTACGTGATCGAACCGGCGGCGGGGTTGACCCGTTCGTTCATGGCGTTTTTGGTCGACGCCTATCACGAGGACGAGGCGCCAAACGCCAAAGGCGGCGTGGACAAACGGACTGTGTTGCGGCTGGACCCCCGACTGGCACCGGTGAAGGCCGCGGTCCTGCCGCTGTCCCGGCACGCCGACCTGAGCCCCAAAGCCCGCGACCTGGCTGGCGAGTTGCGCAAGTACTGGAACGTCGACTTCGACGACGCCGGCGCGATCGGGCGGCGTTACCGACGTCAGGATGAGATCGGCACGCCCTATTGCGTGACACTGGATTTCGACTCGCTCGACGACCACGCCGTGACGATCCGGGAGCGGGACGCCATGACGCAGGAACGGGTGGCGATCGACGCGGTGTCTGACTACCTGGGTTCGCGGCTGCGGGGTTGCTAGCCGGCGAACGCGGGGAGAAGCGAAACTCGTCTAACAAATTTCTGCAAAACCCTTCCCCTATTGATCACATGCTTAATATGATGAGTGCGTCGACGCGGCGGCTCACTAGGGCGTGGTGAGCTGCCGCGTCCACCATTTTGGCGGTCGTTACCTTCAGAACCGGCCGCCGCCCCCCATGAATCCGCCGTCGGATCCGGAGCCGCCGAACGACGTCGGGCCCCAACCACCGCCGAACCCACCGCCGCCGAATCCGCCACCACCGAGCATGTCGCCGATGATGATCCCGCCCATCATGGCGCCGGTGCTGTTGCCGCTGCCGTAGCGGGAGGTGTACGCACGCTGCGCGGACTGGACGTCGGCCTCGGCCAGCGACTGGGCCTGAGCTGCCAGTGATGCGGCGTTGTTGGCGTGGGTGATCGCCTCGCTGAGGTCGCTCGCTTTTTTGTCTTGCGCCGCTTCGATCTGCCGGCTCGCTTCGGCAAGCCGGGTACGCGCCTCGGGTCCGATGCTGCCGCGGCGGTTGTCGATGTACTCGGAGACGGCGTGCACGCGCGACTGCGCGGTGAACAACGCCTGCTCCAGAGTCCGGGTGAGCCGCTCGGCGGCTGCCTGTTCTTCGGCGACGGTGGCCAGCAGCCCGTTCAAGTCGGCGTCGGCTTTGGTCAATCCGGTGAACGAGGCGAGCGGATCGGATGAACCGTTGGCCCGGGCCAGGTCGAGAGCCTGGGCGGCGGCTGCCCGGGCGCTGGCCAGATCGCGCAGGTGTGGTGCCTTGGCCTGCTGGGTGTTTTGCAGCGCGGTGTTTGCGTGCTCGATTCCGGACTGGATGTCGGCGATCAGGGACGGCAGGGTCGCGACCGCGTGCCGAATGTCGTTGGCGGCGCTGTCCACGGCGTCGAGCAACGAGCGGGCTTGTCCCAGCGACGATTCCGCGGCGTGTACCGCGTCGACGAGACCGCTCTGCTCGCCGCTGACCGGCTTGGCCGCCAGCTCGCGGGCCCGGCTGAGGTTCTGCTCGGCAAAAGCCAGCCGGTCCTTGGCTGTCGTCACGTTGGTGGCCACCGAAGCCAATGCCGCAGAGTCGAACTCGCTGTGCAGCTCGGTCATTCGTTGGTCAGCAGGCGCAATACGCGCGGTCAGGTCGACGACTTGTTGGGTCAGCGCGTCCAGTCGTGACGGCGCGTTGACCACCAGATCACGCATTTCCTCGAAGGCCTCCCGCTGCGACTCCAGCTCGACATCGGCTCGCGCCGCGGCGACGATCACTTCGGTCAGCAGGTCGCGCCGCTGTGCCCGGGTCTCCGGTATCGCGTCGTCGAGTTGTTGACGCACGGTGAACGCTTGGGACAGAGCTGCTTTGGCGTTGTCGACCGCGCGGGTGAACGGCTGGGTTCGCTGTTCGCCGAATTCCTCGATGGTCAGCGCCAACTCGTTGGCGCTGGTGCGGACCGCGTTGTCGACGTCGACGACCTTCCACCGGGACAGGTCGTCGAGGGCGCCCAACGACAATGCCGCCAATGCATCGGGGTCGGTGGCGTCGACCCGTTTCGCCGCGGCCAACTCGGCCGCACGTCGCCGCCGGCGCCGGTATCGCGTGAACACGTAAAGAGCCAGCGCCGCGACCAGGAGCACGCCCAGCCCGATCAGCAGCGGCGCGGCGCTGGGAGCCTGCGGGCCCCGGTCGAGCCCGTTGGCTGCCGCGACCGCCGCGCCGCTCCAGTCGCCGCGGCGCAGCGCGGGTTCGATCTGGTTGCGTCGCAGATCGTCGACCTGACTACCGCTGATCGTCTGCACCCGGCGGGGCACCAGGAACGCGTAGGAGTGGTCGACGGTCGCCACGGCGAGTATCGCGTCGAAATCGCCGAGATCGCTGGCGGCTCGGGTGTTCTCCGTCCAGCTGACTGCCGGTTGTCCGGAGAAATCGTCGACGAAGACCACCCACAGCTGGATATGGCGGTCGGAGTACAGCTTTCCGGCGGCCATCTGAATCGCCGCGCGGCCGGAGTCATTCAGTGCGCCGGCGTGGTCGGTGATGTAGCCGCCAAGACGGAACGGCGGCTGGGCGGTGGCCGAGGGCGCCACGATCAGTCCAGTGAGGGTGGTGATCAGCATCGCCATGAACACGGCGACCGAGCGGCGGAGGGTGCTCATGCTCGACAATCTAGCCCGGCGGCGTGCCGGGTCCCAGGACAATCCAAGTAGTGCGCTGCGCGGCAGCGCTGCCGGCGGCTGGCAGACTGGGCGTCGATGACTCAGCAAGATCCCTACGACGATTTCGACCGCGAGCGGGTGGTGGCCGAGGCGCCGAAGATCGCGGGCTTGCCTGGCACCGAGGGTCAGCGCCGCAGCGACTTCGCCCGGGATCGCGCCAGGGTTCTGCACAGCGCGGCGCTTCGTCGGCTCGCGGACAAGACACAGGTCGTCGGGCCGCGTGAAGGGGACACGCCGCGTACCCGACTGACGCATTCGCTGGAGGTCGCCCAGATCGGCCGGGGGATGGCGATCGAACTGGGCTGCGATCCCGATCTCGTCGACATGGCCGGCTTGGCCCACGACATCGGGCACCCACCGTACGGCCACAACGGCGAGCAGGCCCTCGACGAGTTCGCGGCGGCGTATGGCGGCTTCGAGGGAAATGCGCAGAACTTCCGGATCCTGACCAGCCTGGAGCCCAAAGTTCTTGATCTGCATGGGTATAGCGTCGGTCTGAATCTGACCCGGGCCGGTCTCGATGCGGTCACCAAGTACCCGTGGTCGCGGGATGCGCGTCGACGCAAGTTCGGCTTCTACGACATCGACCGCGGCGCCGCGGAGTGGATGCGCGACCGCGCACCCGCAGATCGGGCGTGCCTGGAGGCCCAGGTGATGGATTGGGCCGACGACGTCGCCTATTCGGTGCATGACGTCGAGGACGGTGTGGTCTCCGGGCGCATCGACCTCCGCGTGCTCGCCGACGACGACGAAGCCGCCGCGCTGGGCAAGCTCGGCGAGCGCGACTTCGCCGCGGTTCGTGCCGACGACCTGGCCGCCGCCGCGCATCGGCTGTCGGGGCTGCCGGTTGTGGCCGCGGTCGGCAAGTACGACGCGACGCTATCGGCCGCGGTGTCGCTCAAGCGAATGACGAGTGAGCTGGTCGGCCGGTTCGCCTCGGCGGCGATCGCGGCCACCCGTGGGGTCGCGGGGCCCGGACCGCTGGCTCGTTACCGGGCGGAGCTGTCCGTGCCAGAGGTGGTCCGCGCCGAGGTTGCCCTGCTCAAGACGCTGGCGTTGCAGTTCATCATGTCCGACCCGAGACACCAGGAAATCCAGGCGCGGCAACGGGATCGGGTCCATCGGGTGGCGCACGGGCTGCTGACCGGAGCCCCCAACACCCTTGACCCGGTGTTCATCCCGGCCTTCAACGCCGCCGTCGACGACGGTGGGCGGCTACGCGTGATCGTCGACCAGGTGGCCTCCTACACCGAGGGGCGCCTCGAACGCATCGCCGCGGCCCAGCCGTAAACCGCCGGACTAAGGTCGTGGCCATGGTCAAGCCTTCGCTCGCTCTCGCCGCACTGTCCGTGGCCGCACTAAGCGCCTGTAGCCCGCATCAGGAGCCGTCGACGTCGAGCTCGACGAACACGCCGGCACCGAGCGGACAGACCCTCAGCGCGCAGCTGCATACCGCCGACGGCCGGTCGGTGGCCACCGCCACCTTCGAGTTCGCCAACGGCTACGCGACGATCACCGTGAAGACGACCGGTGACCACATCCTGGCGCCGGGATTCCACAAGATGCACATCCACGGCGTCGGCAAGTGCGAGCCGAACTCGGTCGACCCGATGATGCCCGACGAGCGCGGCGACTTCCTGTCGGCGGGCATGCACTTCCAGGCACCCGGCCACACCGGCGAGCCGATGAGCGGCGATCTCGACCCCTTGGAGGTGCGTCAAGACGGCGCTGCCTACCTGGTGACCACCACCGACGCGTTCACCCGGGACGACCTTCTGGCAGGCAACAAGACGGCGATCCTGGTGCACGGCGCCGACGGCAGCCCCGACGCGGAGAAGCGGTTCGCCTGCGGCGTGATCGGCACCGGGTAATCCGGCGGCCCGCGCACCAGACGGCTCTACACTGGCCCGATGGCCGGCCGTATCTCTGATCGCGATATCGCTGCCATCCGCGAACGAGTCCGCATCGAGGACGTCGTCGGCGACTACGTCCAGCTGCGCAGGGCGGGCGCGGATTCGATGAAGGGGCTCTGCCCTTTTCACGATGAGAAGTCGCCGTCGTTTCACGTACGGCCCAACCACGGCCACTTCCACTGCTTCGGCTGCGGCGAAGGCGGCGACGTGTATGCCTTCGTGCAGAAGATCGAACACGTGAGCTTTGTGGAGGCCGTCGAGCTGCTGGCCGACCGGGTCGGGCACACGATCAGCTACACCGGGGCCGCGACCACCAACGTGCAGCGCGACCGGGGGAGTCGCAGTCGGCTGCTTGCCGCCAACGCCGAGGCGCTGGCCTTCTACGCGGCGGCTCTGGAATCGCCGGAGGCCCAGCTCGGGCGAAAGTACCTGACCGAGCGGAATTTCGACGCCGACGCCGCGCGTCACTTCGGCTGCGGCTTTGCACCGTCAGGCTGGGATTCGCTGACCAAGCACTTGCTGCGCAAGGGTTTTGAGTTCAAGGAGCTCGAGGCTGCGGGCTTGTCGCGGGAAGGCCGGCGTGGTCCGATGGATCGATTCCACCGTCGGCTGCTGTGGCCGATCCGGTCGTCGGCCGGCGAGGTGATCGGGTTCGGCGCGCGACGGCTGTTCGACGACGACCCGATGGAAGCCAAGTACGTCAACACGCCAGAGACCCTGCTGTACAAGAAATCGTCGGTGCTGTTCGGCATTGACCTGGCCAAGCGTGAGATCGCCAAAGGGCATCAGGCCGTCGTCGTCGAGGGCTACACCGATGTGATGGCGATGCACCTGGCCGGGGTGAAGACCGCGGTGGCGTCCTGCGGCACCGCGTTCGGCGACGAACACCTGGCCATGCTGCGCCGACTCATGATGGACGACAACTTCTTTCGCGGTGAGCTCATCTATGTGTTCGACGGCGACGAGGCGGGC
>NZ_DATNJW010000514.1:0-7131 GCF_035603715.1 Mycobacterium sp.
ATCCGTATATTCAAGGTGACTTTTCGTCCAAACCCTAAGCTGCAATGTCGATACATTCTCCAGTCAGGGCGTAGTTGAGAGGCCTCGGCGATGAGCGATTCCGCAGAGCGCGTGATTCGGAAGTTCTTGGAGACGTGGCCGCGTGCCGATATCGACGAGATGATGGCTTTCTTCAGTGACGACGCGATCTACACCGACGGTCCAAGGGGCACGTCGCGCGGAGTTGAAGCGATCAAGGCAGAAATGCTGTCGACACTGGAAATGGTTCCCAGCACGACAGCTAATGTGAAGAATCTCGTCGCGAGCGGTGGACTGGTGATGGTCGAGCGAGTCGACGTCTTCGACATGGCAGGCAAAACCTTCGACGTCGAGATGACGGGGGTCTTCGAGGTCAACGATGACGGGCGCATCAGCCGCTGGCGCGACTACTACGACATGAGGTCCCTAGAAGAACGCGTTGCCGCGGCCTTCGCACCTGAGGAGTAGCGGTTTCGCCTCTACCTGTGCGGCCGAAAAGGCATCGCTTACTTGTTGTTTAGCGCTAGACGTTGAACCGAATTCGACGACGGCGCCGTCGGCTCCGCCAGCGAGATCCTCATGGTGACGGTCGAGACTCCCTTACATGCCGAACTGCGCGCGCCCGACGGCTTCGACGGCGCGAGCCGGGCCGTTAACTTCGACTCGCGCCGCGCACTGACGACCGAAGAGATACAACAGCAGCTCACCCGGCAGTCCAACGATGCGAGCCGCGGGTTTCCCTCGCCGGACCCTCAGGGTCTTTCCCGTCCCAGCCCACTCGAGCTCAAGGCCAGTATCGCGTAGCCGCCGAGCGAGCAACCATGGCGCGCAACTGAGGTTGCGCCACAGAGCCGCGTCCACCGCGGGGGAGTTCGACCGAGGGGCAAGGCCGTTGGCCCTACGCACGTCCTCATGGTGGACAAAGAACTCATTGAGGTTGGGTAGTCGCCGCACCCAATTCATGCGGAAAAAGCCCCGTGGCGGCCCCGATCGGATCGTGTCAACGAGCCAGACGAAATCTCGGAGTGCGAGTGCTTTTCTGCGCCGTTCGGCGAAGCGGCTCCACACACCGGGCACGACGAGCCCAGGTGCCGCGATGAGATCGTGCTCCCGGAGCACAAGGTGCGAAGCCAGATCGCGCGTCGTCCAAGGGTCCAGGAGGGTCGGCGCATCGGGACCAAGTTCATCGAGGAGATTGGCGAGCTGCTTTCGCTCGATGGCGTCGAAGAGCGGGTCGGCCATGTCGCCGGAGCATACCGACGGCCCGGAAGGCAGCGGTCCGGTTGGCCCGAATGCGCAAAGAACGAACGAAATGTTGCCAAAAGCAGTTGCTAGCGACCACTTCAAAATACTCCGTGCCCGCATCGGTGTCCGTGCTCTACGGTCATCGGATGGGCGTTCGGGACGCCGTCATGGCGGGTATTGCCAAGCAGCTCGGTCATCCAACTGGGCTGCGCGGGCGGCTGGTTGGTGGGGCTCTCAACCGGGGCAACCGGCGCTTCGTGAGCGCCGCCGCGCGGGCGCTGCAACCCGATGAAGGAGCGGCGCTCGCCGATGTCGGATTCGGTGGCGGCGTGGGCCTGAAACTGCTGCTTGACAGTGTCGGCCCGTCGGGCTGTGTCCACGGTGTCGAGTTGTCGCAGACGATGCTCAGCCAGGCCACAGGGCGATACCGCCGCGACATCGCAACCGGGCGGCTGTCTTTGCATTCCGGGACCATGACGCAGCTGCCCTTTGCCGATGCCGCATTGGACGGAGTCATTACCGTCAACACCATCTACTTCGTCGCGGAACTCGACACAGCGTTTCAAGAGCTCGCCAGGGTGATGAACAGTCGGGGTCGACTCGTTGTCGGACTGGCCGACCCCGATGTGATGGCGAAATTGCCATTCACGGGACACGGGTTTCGGCTCCGTCCGGTGCAAGACGTGATCGACACGCTACGCAACACCGGCCTCACAGTCGAACACTGTCGGATCAGTGAAGACGCCAACGCACCGCACCTGCTGATCGCTTATGCCGCTACATGAAACGTGACGAACGAGTGAGGGACCTCGGCCCTACTGCTTTGTCTTAGATGGTTGACCGTGGCGGAACTCCACGACGTCGCCGTCGGCCATCACGTAGTCCTTACCCTCCATGCGGACTTTGCCCGCGGACTTCGCCGCGGCCATCGACCCGGCAGCGACCAGGTCGTCGTAGGACACGATCTCGGCTTTGATGAAGCCCTTTTCGAAGTCGGTGTGAATTACCCCGGCGGCCTTGGGCGCGGTGTCGCCCTGATGGATCGTCCACGCCCGCGACTCCTTGGGCCCGGCCGTTAAATAGGTCTGCAGCTTCAACGTGTGAAAACCGGCCCGCGCCAAGGCATCCAAGCCTCGCTCGGTCTGGCCGATCGACTCCAACAGCTCGGCGGCAGACTCGTCGTCGAGTTCGGTGAGCTCGGCCTCGATCTTGGCGTCCAGGAAAACCGCGTCCGCCGGCGACACCAACGCACGCAGCTCGGCGACCCGGTCAGCATCGGTGAGCACCGACTCGTCGGCGTTGAACGCGTACAGGAAGGGTTTGGTGGTCAGCAGATTCAATTCCCGCAGCAGCAGCGCATCCGCGCCGGCGGCGAACAGCGTCGTCCCGCCGTCCAGGGTCTGCTGGGCGGCCAACGCAGCGTCGTAAAGCGGTTTGCGTTCCTTGTTGTTGCGCGCCTCTTTTTCCAACCGCGGCACGGCTCGCTCGAGCGTCTGCAGGTCGGCCAGGATCAGCTCGGTCTCGACGACCTCGATGTCTGACTTCGGATCGACCCGGCCTGCGACGTGGGTCACATCGTCGTCGGCGAACACCCGCACCACTTGGCAGATCGCGTCGCACTCACGAATGTTGGCCAGGAATTTGTTGCCCAGACCGGCGCCTTCCGAGGCACCGGCGACCAGACCGGCGATGTCGACAAACGTCACCGGCGCCGCGACGATGCGCTCCGAGGCGAACATTTCCGCCAGCGTCGCCAACCGTGCGTCGGGCAGCGGCACCACGCCTTCGTTGGGCTCGATGGTCGCGAACGGGTAGTTGGCGGCGACCACGTTGTTTCTGGTCAGCGCATTAAACAGGGTCGATTTGCCGACATTCGGCAAACCCACAATCCCAAGGCTCAGGCTCACAGGGATTCAAGTGTAGGAGAGCCGCACCGCAGCCCATGACGCGCTGCCGCGCGTGAGGCACGCCCACGCATTGCTAACGAGGTCGTTACGCGTCTTTCAGCGTCAAGCCGGTACGGTCGACATGTGTCAGAGGAGCAGGACCGGTCGGCGGTGGCCGCAGATCGCCGCTCGATAATCCCCGGAATTCCTGGTGTGCCGTGGTGGGCCGCAGTGGTGATCGCCGTGACCGGAGTCGCTGTCGGCTTCGCTTTCGACGCCGGATCCGGCAAGGAGCTGACCACCGTCTTCGCCGGCCTGTATGTACTGGGTTGCGTGGCCGCGCTGCTGGCCGTTCGCCAGTCCGGAATCTTCACCGCGGTGATCCAGCCGCCGCTGATCTTGTTCTGCGCAGTGCCTGGTGCCTACTTCCTGTTCCACGGCGCCAAATTCACCGGTGTCAAAGATCTGCTGATCAACTGTGGCTATCCGTTGATCGAGCGTTTCCCGTTGATGCTGTTCACCTCGGCGGGTGTCCTAGTGCTCGGCCTGATCCGGTGGTACCTGGGCCGGTCCCACACGGCTGCGGCGGAAACCACCGATGCCACCGACGCTGCCAGCGAAGGTGGACCTCTCGGATTGGTCGCCAGGCTGACGGCGATGTTCAACCACGAGCCCGCCGACGAGACCGTCGACAAGGCGGCGAGGTCGCGGTCGCGCCGAACCCACGCCGTCGAACGTTCCGCGCGATCCACCACGTCCGACGCACGACGAACCGGTAAGCGCCCGGCATCGACGCGGACCCGGCGGGAACGGCCACCACTGGGCGCTAGGCCCCGGCTGGACGACGAGGTGGATCCGACGCGCGAACGCGCCCGGCGTCGACGCCCGACGCGTGAATTCGACGCTCCCGAACCGCCTCGGCGCGGTAGGTTGCCGCGCGACCCGGACCTGCGTGGCCGCCCGCCGCGGGACGTCCGGCGCGACCCGCACACTCGCAGAGATCGCCCTGGCAGCCGCTTCGACCCGTACGAACCCATGGAGCCCTTCGACCCTGCTCCTGGGCCCCCGCCGCGGCGCAGGCCCCCACCGAACGGGAGCACCGCGACCCATCACCCGATCTCACAGGTCAGGTATCGGAAGGCAGCCGGAGGCGACGAGTCGCTCGATGACCGCCCGCGCCGGCCGCGCAGGCCCGCGAGCGACTAACCGCCTCTGGCGGGCCTGATCTCCCGGGGCAGCGCGAACACCAATGTCTCGTTGGCTGTCGTCACCGGCTGAACCACGTCATAGCCGTATTCGGCCAACCGCTCCAGCACGCCGCGGACCAGCACCTCAGGCACTGACGCGCCGGACGTGACTCCGACTGTGGTGACGCCCTCCAACCATGCCGGATCGATGTCGTCGGCGTAGTCGACCAGGTGCGAAGCCGCTGACCCGGCCCCCAACGCGACCTCGACCAAGCGGACCGAGTTCGACGAATTGCCCGAACCGACGACGATCACCAGCTCGCACTCCGGCGCCATCGCTTTGACCGCCACCTGCCGATTCTGGGTCGCGTAGCAGATGTCGTCGCTGGGCGGATCCTGCAGTTTCGGGAAGCGTGCCCGCAGCCGCTGCACGGTTTCCATCGTCTCGTCGACGGATAGCGTGGTCTGCGACAACCAGATCACCTTGTTCTCGTCGCGAACCGTCACGCCGTCGACGGCGCTCGGACCGTCGACCAGCTGTACGTGGTCGGGGGCTTCGCCGGCAGTGCCGACGACCTCCTCGTGCCCCTCGTGGCCGATCAGCAGGATGTCGTAGTCGTCGCGGGCGAATCGCTTGGCCTCGTTGTGCACCTTGGTGACCAGCGGGCAGGTGGCGTCGATGACCTTCAGCTGCCGCTCGGCGGCCGTCGCGTGCACAGTCGGGGCCACGCCGTGGGCGGAGAACACCACGATGGCGCCTTCGGGCACCTCGTCGGTCTCCTCGACGAACACCGCACCGGCCTTGGCCAGCGTTTCGACCACGTGGCGGTTGTGCACGATCTCATGCCGGACGTAGACGGGTGCGCCGTGTTTCTCCAGTGCACGTTCGACGGTCTCGACCGCACGATCGACGCCGGCGCAGTATCCACGGGGCTCGGCAAGCAGGACACGCTTGCCGGTCACCGGCTCGGCCACCGATGCAGTTGCACCAGGGATCCCCATGTTCACGGTCGGCGGCATGTCCACCAGCGTACTTTCTGCCGACACTGGCCCGCCAACTCGCGCGCTCAGCTTGGAGTTGTCCGCCAGTTAAGGCAGGCTTGACCGCATGGCTACTGCACCATATGGGTTTCGGCTGCTGGTGGGCGCCGCGACGATGGCCGTCGAGGAGACGATCAGGTTGCCGAAAACCATCCTGATGTATCCGATGACGCTGGCCAGCACGGCCGCGCATATCGTGATGCGGTTCCAGCAGAACGTGGCCGAGCTCGTGATCAAAGGCGATGCCACCCTGGAGCACATCTTCCCGCCCAAGGAGGAGCAGCCGGAGTGGGCGACGTTCGACGAGGATCTGCCCGACGATGACGACGACGCCGTCGACACCGAGAGTCGCGGCGAAGGACGGTTCGCGCTGTACTCCTCTCCCGAAGCGGGCGCAGCCGACGACTGGGCGCGGGTGGCCGCCACACCGGGCAAGCAGACGGTGTCTGCCCCCGACGTAGTCGAGGAGCTGGACTACGAACAGCTGACCCTGGCCCAGTTGCGGGCCCGGCTGCAATCACTCGATGTCGACGAGCTCGAAGCCCTGCTGGCCTACGAGGAGGCCACCAAAGGGCGCGCGCCGTTCCAGACGCTGCTGGCAAACAGGATCACGCGCGCGACGGCGAAGTGACCGCCAACCCTGTCAGCAATACGCCGGCCGGCCCGGCGAATTCGGCCGAGAACCCGTTTCCGGTCCGCGCGGTCGCCATCCGAATCGCAAGCTGGATCGACAAATTGGGCACGGTTTGGGTTGAAGGCCAGCTGACTCAGATCAACATCCGGCCGGGCGCCAAGACGGTGTTCATGGTGCTGCGCGATCCGGCCGCCGACATGTCGCTGACCGTGACCGCGCCGCGCAACCTGGTTGACAACGCGCCGGTCAAGCTCGTCGAAGGCGTGCAGGTTGTGGTATGCGGTAAGCCGACCTTTTTCACCGGCCGAGGCACACTCACGTTGCGGCTCAGCGAAATACGCGCAGTAGGCATCGGTGAACTGTTGGCCCGCATCGAGCGACTGCGCCAGCTGTTGGCCGCCGAAGGTCTCTTCGATCCGCGACTCAAGCGGCCAATCCCGTTCCTGCCCAGCATGATCGGTCTGATCACCGGCCGGGCCAGCGCGGCGGAGCATGACGTGACGACGGTGGCCGCCGCACGCTGGCCCGCGGTGCGGTTCGCCGTCCGCAACACCGCCGTCCAGGGCCCGACCGCGGTTTCTCAGATCGTTACGGCGTTGCGGGAGTTGGACTCCGACCCCGACATCGATGTCATCGTGGTCGCCCGCGGCGGCGGCAGCGTGGAGGACTTGCTGCCGTTCTCCGACGAGACGTTGTGTCGGGCGATCGCCGCGTGCCGCACGCCGGTGGTCAGCGCGGTCGGCCACGAACCCGACAACCCGCTGTGCGATCTGGTCGCCGACCTGCGTGCCGCCACTCCGACCGACGCCGCCAAGAAGATCGTCCCGGATACCGCCGCCGAACAGCACCTGCTCGATGATTTGCGCCGACGCAGCGCGCAGGCGCTGCGTAACTGGGTGGGCCGCGAGGAGCGGGTGCTCGCGCAGTTGCGCAGCCGGCCGGTGCTGGCCGAGCCGCTGGCCGCGCTCGGGACCCGCACCGAAGAGATTCACCGCGCCCGATCCGCGGTCCGCCGGGACATCACCCGACTGATCGACGTGCAGGCCGAGCGCGTCGGTCACCTGTCGGCCCGGCTGGCGACGCTGGGTCCGGCGGCCACCCTGGCCCGCGGCTACGCCGT
>NZ_DATNJW010000515.1:0-2745 GCF_035603715.1 Mycobacterium sp.
GAAGGGAGCCACACACGATGTAACAGTACGAGGAAAGGTACAGACGTGGAGGACGAGGAACAGCAAGAAGTAGGCGGTGTCCGTTCTCGTTGGTGACCGCTAACGGATGGGTAACGCGCTCATCGGCGTTGGCGTCGACCCGGTCGCCTTCTTCGACCGGTTCATGGCACGCGTCGGGCCGTTCGCCAAACGACTGGGATGACGCGCATGCCGAGACTGCGGGGGATATCGAGGATTCGGTCGGTGATCTCCCCGCAGTCTCGAGGGACTTAGTCGTCGGTGACGACGAGCTTGACGTCGATGTTGCCGCGGGTGGCGTTCGAGTAGGGGCACACCTGATGCGCCTTCTCGGCAAGCTGCTGCGCGGCGTCGTGGTCCAGGTTGGGCAGCGTGACCTCCAGTTCCACCGCAAGGCCGAAGCCGCCGTTGTCGAGCTGCCCGAGCGAAACCCGAGCTCCCACAGCCGAATCCGAGATATCTGCCTTTTCCTGGCGGCCAACCAGCCGGAGCGCGGAGTGGTAGCAGGCGCCGTAGCCGATGGCGAACAGCTGCTCCGGGTTTGTGCCGTTGCCGCTGCCGCCCATCTCCTTCGGAATGGCCAGATCGAGATCGAGCTTGCCGTCCGAGGTGCGGCCGTGGCCGTCGCGCCCGTCGCCGGTGGCCAGCGCTTCGGCGGTGTACAGGGTCTTCACGCGGTTTCCTTTCGTAGCGATGCGTTGAGTGCATCGATGAGGTGACGGACCGCATCGCGCAGGTCCGCGGCTTCTTTCTCATTCATTCCGGTCGAGCTGAAGAGCCGTTCCGGGATGCATTGGGCCTTGCGTTCGAGCCGCCGTCCCGCGGGCGTTCGACGATCGTGAAGGCGACCGCGTCGGCGGGGTGTCGATCGCAGAGGAGTTCGGCTCAGTCGTCGTACACCGTGACGGTGCCGTCGGAGGAGACGTCGATTTTTTGGCCATCCTGCACGGCGTTGAGGAAGTCGCGGCCGAGTTGGTCGATGGTGACGATCTTGGTGTCGTTCCAGATGTCCGCGAGGATGATGCCAGGTGCTGATACGGAATCGATGTGCTCGGCGTAGAGCATAGCGGCCGGCGCAATGCCTTCGGCGGCTGCGCATTGCAGCACCATTCCGCCGGTGGTGGAGCCGATGGTCACCGGTAGACAGAGCACCTTGCCGGCGATGTGCTTCTGGTAGAGGTCGGGATTGTTCTGGTCGTGGCAGATCGGTGACTTAGTTATCAACCCCTGCACATATGCCGCCAGAGTGTTGAATCCCTGGTGGGTCACTAGCGCTTCGCCTGCGAGGTTGCCGCCCAATATGACGCGGCCCTTGAATGTCTTCATGAATCGTCTCTTTCGTTGGTGGGGTTGCTGTTGGGTTACTTGATGGGCCGGTGATCGGCGATCGTGATCGGCAGACCGTGACCGGGTACCGCCTTGACCTCCATCTGCCCCTCGTTGGACGCGTTGTCGCCATAGACGATCTGATGCAGCACGTCGGGCTCCATGAAGAACCGTGCTGTCGTATACGTCCGGAGCTTGTTGGAGTTGGTCAGCACCGGGTACTGGGCCGCGACCGGGTTGTTCATATGCATCAGCGAACAGGCGTGTGACAGGTGCAGGCCGAGGCTGAGCAGGCGGGCGTAGGCGTCCTTGTCCTCTTTGAACTTGGCGATGACCTTCGGCGCCGACGTCAACACCGTCTTGAGCCGAACCTGCTGGCGGCCGGCCTTTTTCAGTTCCGCGTCGATCCGGTCGACGGTGCTGTAGATCTGACTCAGCGACAGGTGCGGGCAACCGATTATGGCCAGCGTCGGCTGCGCGTCGGGGTCTTTCCACAGGATGGGGTAGTTCTGGTACGTCTGGGCCAGCACGGCGTCGTCGATGACGTACGTTTGGTAGCCCTCTTTGAGCACACTTCTGCCCAGATCTTTGGCGGCTGGAGTGAGGTTCTCGACATAATAGAGGCCGACGGCACCGTTGGAGGCACTGGCAGCACCCATGTCCTTGAGGAAATCCCGGACGTTATCGGTGATTTCGGTGCCGAGGAACTTGTCCAGCCCGACCAGGTACGGCACGTCGCCGACCACTTTGATGCCCAGTGCGCTGCCGAGCAGTTGCGGATTTGGCTTCTCGGCGGTCTTCACCTCGACCAGCCAGTCGGCCTTGCGGCCCTCGTCGGTGAGCAGCCCGAACAGGGGAGCCTTATGCAAGATGCCGCAAAACAATTCCACGACACCGGAATTGCGGTTCGTCTTGGCACTGAGCACCGAGTTGGCGAAGACTGCGGCCGAGGATTCGGCCCACGCCAGCACGTCGCCCTTCTTCGGGGTGTTGCCGCCTTCGGGTAGGTATGAAGCGCAGGAGAACGAATCAGCGTCTTTGAGGCCGAGTTTGAGCAACTGCGCTTCATAGCGATCCTGGTTCGCGTACAGCTTGAGGACTGATTCTTTGATGTCGTCGTCGTAGGGCAGCGCCTCGAAGTCGTACGGCCTGGGATCACAGGTGAAGGGTTCGGGCGTTCTGATGCCGGCGGCGATGATCTCGTCCATCATGTCGAACACCGGGTCCAGGCCGATCATGCCGAATGACGTGACCAGGTGAACCGCGTGGTCGAGGGGAACCAAGCGTTCGGCTCCGAAGGTGTCGCCGAAAGTGACGACGGTCTTCATGATCTTGGCCATCACGGGTCCCTGAGACCCGTCCAGGATGGCCTGCTCTTCGTCGGTGAGAATCATATTTTCG
>NZ_DATNJW010000516.1:0-2618 GCF_035603715.1 Mycobacterium sp.
CAGCCACGGCTCCCACGGACCGGTGGTGCGACCGCGGAAGTCCGGCGCCATGTCCTCGACGACCAGCGCCGAGACCAGCTCGGGGCGCTCGGCGGCCAGACACCAGGAGTGCAGCCCGCCCATCGAATGCCCGATTAAAAGAACCGGAGCGTCCAGCGCGGCCACGGCGTCACCGAGGTCGGCCACGAAGCGTTCGGTGCTGATCGGACACGGGTCGGCCACATCGCGACCGCGGTGCCAAGGCGCGTCGTAGGTGTAGACAGCACCCAGCCGAGTCAGCCACGGCAGCTGACGCGACCAGGTGGTGCCACGTCCCATCAGACCGTGCACCAAGACCACCGGTTCACCTCGTCCACCGCGATGGGTTAGCAGATCAGCGGCCATCCACCTATCTTTGCGCGCTTTGGGTCGCCACCGGTCGGCACGGTAGCCTTGCGCCATGCCAGTGGTGAAGATCAACGCAATCGAGGTGCCCGCGGACGCAGGCCCCGAATTAGAGAAGCGGTTCGCCCACCGTGCGCACGCGGTCGAGAACTCGCCCGGCTTCCTCGGCTTCCAGCTGCTTCGTCCGATCAAGGGCGAAGACCGGTACTTCGTGGTCACCCAGTGGGAGTCCGAAGAGGCATTCCAGGCGTGGGCAACCGGACCTGCTATCGAGGCGCACGCAGGCCACCGGAACAATCCGGTGGCGACCGGCGCGTCGCTGCTGGAATTCGAGGTTGTGTTAGACGTTGCCGGATCCGGACAGTCGGCGTAGTCCGCGCCGGGGCCGACTTCGCGTCGCGGCGCTGACGTCCGCCGCCGCATTGGTCACCGCCCTGAGCCCGGGTTGCGCACCACCTCCAGCACCGTCCGCCAACGCAGCGGGCTCCGGCCGCCAGATAAACATGAGCACGCCGGCCGGCCTGCGAGCTCAGCAGACCCTGGACATGCTGAATTCTGACTGGCCGATCGGTCCCGTCGGAGTCGGCACCCTTGCCGCGCCGAAGATGGTCAGCCAGATCCAGACCATGATGGAAAAGCTGTGGTGGGATCGGCCGTTCACGTTCCGCGGAGTGGACCTCAAAGCAGGTGCGGCCACGCTGCAGCTGACGACGTCTTACGGTGCGCAGCAAGAGATTCGGATACACACCGCCGATGACACGCTGGTGGATGGATTCGACCTCACCACGCTGGCCCCGAAGATCTCGTCGTGGCGTGACGTCGACGCGGTGCTGGGCAAGACCGGCGCCCGCTACTCATGGCAGGTCACCAAGGTCAATGACGGCAAGTGCGACCGGATAGCCGGCACCAACCCAGATTTGTCGCTCCCGTTGGCGTCGATCTTCAAGTTGTACGTGCTCTATGCCGTGGCGGATGCCATCAAAGCCGGGACGGTCTCTTGGGACGACCAGCTGACCGTGACCGACAAAGGCAAGGCTGTCGGATCAAGCATGGATTTGCCGGTGGGAGCGAACATTTCGGTGCGCACGGCCGCCGAGAAGATGATTGCCACCAGCGACAACATGGCTACCGACATGCTGATCGCGAAGGTCGGCCCACAGGCCGTCGACAACGCGCTGACCAACACCGGCCACCACGATCCGGCCGCGATGACACCGTTCCCGACTATGTACGAACTGTTCTCGGTTGCCTGGGGTCGGCCGGACGTCCGCGAGCAATGGCAACGAAGCACAGCGCAGGAACGCGCGGCGATGCTGGAAGAAGCGAATTCCCATACTTATCAACCGGATCCGTGGCATGCCCACGTGCCCGCGTCGAAATACGACGCGGAATGGTATGGCAACGCTGAAGATATCTGCCGGGTGCACGTGGCCCTGCAGGCCGGCGCGGTGGGTCCGGCCGCACCCGTCAGGAAGATCCTGGATGCTTCTCCGGGCGTCAACCTGGATCGCGGGCAGTGGCCCTACATCGCCGCCAAGGCCGGCGGCCTGCCGGGCGACCTCACGTTCAGCTGGTATGCGATCGACCGGAGCGGGCAGCCGTGGGTGGTGAGCTTCCAGTTGAACTGGCCTCGCGATCACGGGCCCAGCATCACCGGTTGGATGCTGCAGATCGCCAAGCAGGTCTTCGCGCTGATACCCACGCAATAACGAATGGGCGGCCACCCGATCGGTGACCGCCCATCCGTTTGACTTGTTTACTGCGCTGCGGGCGGCGGACCACCGGCCGCGTGCGCACCGGCGTTCGCCAGGTCCGACGATTCGGCCGGCTTCCGGGCTCCGGTGAAGGTGAACACGGCATCCTCGCCGGTCCCCTCGCCGTCCCAGTTGTCCACATCGACGGTGACAATCTGGCCGGGGCCGACCTCTTCGAACAGGATCTTCTCGGACAGCTGGTCCTCGATCTCCCGCTGGATGGTGCGCCGCAGCGGACGAGCACCCAGCACTGGGTCGAAGCCGCGCTTGGCCAGCAACGCCTTGGCCTTGTCGGTGAGCTCCATCGACATGTCCTTGGCCTTGAGCTGCTTGCCCACTCGGCCGATCATCAAATCGACCATCTCGATGATCTCTTCGCGGGTCAGCTGGTGGAACACGATGATGTCGTCGATGCGGTTGAGGAACTCCGGGCGGAAGTGCTTCTTCAGCTCGTCGTTGACCTTCTGCTTCATCCGCTCG
>NZ_DATNJW010000517.1:0-3342 GCF_035603715.1 Mycobacterium sp.
TACGTCTCGGGTGCGGCGCCGTTGTCGGCGGACATGCTCGAGGTCGGCAACAAGAGCCTGATCACAATCATGTTCGTGACGATCGTCCTCATCATCGCGATGCTGCTGGCCGTCTATCGCTCCCTCTCGACTGCGCTTCTCATCCTGTTGATGGTAATGATGGAACTGATCTGCGGGCGCGGGTTCGTCTCCTTCCTCGCGTTCCACAAGTTCATCCAGATATCCGAATTCGCCTCGAATATTCTTGTTTCTCTGATCCTTGGTGCGGGTACCGATTACGCAATCTTCTTGATCGGCCGCTACCACGAAGCACGCCACGCCGGCGAAGATCGGGAAACCGCTTACTATTCCGCAGTAAACGGCGTATCCCACGTCATTCTCGGCTCTGGTCTCGCGGTGGCCGGAGCAACGTTCTGCCTCACATTCACCCGGCTCAATTACTTCAATACATGCGGGATCCCCTGCGCTGTGGCCATGCTCACCGCGGTCGCGGCCGCGCTGACTTTCGGCCCGGCGCTGCTGGCGCTGAGCAGCCGCTTCGGAATGTTCGAACCGAAACGTTCTGCGGGAGCTGGTATCTGGCGCAAGGTTGGTGCCCTGGTGGTGCGCTGGCCGGGACGGCTCCTGTTCGCCAGTGGCGTGGTGGTGCTGGTGGGGTCGATCACGCTTCCCACCTACCGCCCCAACTACGATGACCGGCTCTACGTCGCTGATGACGTCCCATCGAAACAGGGATATGCCGCGAGCGACAGGCACTTCCCGGCCAGCAAGCTCAACAGTGACATGCTCGCGGTCGAGTCCGATCACGACATGCGAAATAGCACAGACATGATTGCGCTGGACCGAGTGTCGCGCAACGTTTTTCACACTCCTGGTGTGGGAATGGTCCAAAGCACAACCAGGCCTCTGGGCGCGCCGCTGGAGCATTCGTCGTTCACTTACACCATCGGCACGATGGGGACGAAGATGAAAGAACTGTTGCCGTTCCTGACCGACCTGAACAACCGGCTCACGGACATGGCGACCATCACCGACCGCATGACGGGCCTCCTACGTCACCAACAGGAGTTGACGTCGCAACAGGCCCAAGCGGCTCACATCGCCGCCGACGCTGCTCAAGGCATGAAAGAAGTCACCGACTCGATGCGGGACAACCTGGCCGACTTCGACGACTTCTGGCGCCCGATCCGGAGCTATTTCTACTGGGAGAAACACTGTTTCGATATCCCGATCTGCTGGTCACTTCGATCGCTGTTCGACTTGACCGACAAGTTCGACCAGTTGACGGAGCAGACGGACAAGAATCTGAAGGCTGCATTGATTCAGGATGCCGTGACGCCGCAACTCGTCGATCTCATCGGCCAGAACGTTGACCAGCTCGAGGCGCTACACCGGATCATTCTGACCGAGCACAGCACGATAGATCCTCAGTTGGCTCAGCTCGATGAGCTGAGCCGCCAGATGATGGATCTGGGCTACGCTTTCGATAGTTCGAAGAACGACGAATTCTTCTATCTGCCGCCAGATGCTTTCAGCAATCCGTCTTTTCAGATCGACCTCAGATTCTTCGTGTCCCCGGACGGTAAAGCCGCGCGATACATGGTCTTCCACGACGGAGAAGCACTTACCCCCGAAGGGATCAAGCAAGACCAGGCCTATCTGCCCGCCGCCAAGGAAGCGCTGAAGGGCACGACGCTCGCCGGAGCGCGGGTCTATCTGGGTGGCGCCGCGGCTACCTACTGGGACATCCAGGATGCGGCGAGAACAGACCTGATCATCGCGGCCACAGCAGCTTTCGCGTTGATCTTCCTGGTGATGCTACTGATCACCAGGAGCATTATCGCAGCATTGGTCATCATCGGGACCGTGGCGTTCTCCTATTCCGGAGCCTTCGGTCTGGCAGTCCTGTTCTGGCAGCACTTGGTCGGCGTCCCCATGAGCTGGCTGAACCTGCCCCTCACCTTCATCATCCTGGTGGCGGTCGGGTCGGACTACAACTTGCTGCTGATAGCCCGCTACCTCGAAGAAAGCAAAGCCGGCCTGAACACCGGTCTGCTCAGAGCGGTTGCCAATTCCGGCAAAGTCGTCACCACCGCGGGGTTGGTGTTCGCGGTCACCATGATGGCGATGGTTTCCAGCGACCTGCTCAACATCGGCCAGATGGGAACCACCATCGGCTTCGGTCTTCTGCTCGACACGCTGATCGTGCGTTCGTTCATCACTCCCGCGATCGCGCGCCTGCTCGGGCCGTTCTTCTGGTGGCCCCGAGTAATCCGTTCCGGGTCGGCGCGAACGGCTACCAGACGGCACGCTGCCCTACTCAGTACAAGTGTCGGTCGGTGACCGCCATGCCCATGCACACGGCGCCCGTGCCGGGGGGAAGACGTCCGAGATCCATGCCCTTGATCTCCGCCCCGGTTTATCGCACTACGAAAAGAGGATGTACACCGTGAATTTCGACGATTCGCATCTGCCGCCCGTGCGGCCCGAGTATGCCGCAGCCCTGGCGACGGCGGTGGCAGGTTCGGTTCTGCTGCCGGGTGACGCGGGATATGACGATGAATGCGCGGTCTTCAACCTGAATCACGAGCTCATGCCCGCTGTGATTGTGGTGGCGCAGAGCGCGATCGACGTCAAGGCGGCAGTTGCTTTCGCGGCGGGCCAGCACCGGCCGGTCCTGGTGAAGGCCACCGGCCACCAGATCGTGGGCACGGCACAGGGTGCCGTCCTGATCACTACGCATCGGATGAATGACGTCGACATCGACGCGGTCGGCCGCACGGCCAGAGTCGGCGCCGGCGCGGTATGGGCCGAGGTAGTCCAGAAGGCCGCCGGGGCGGGGCTGGCACCGTTGAACGGCTCGAACCCCACGGTGGGGGTCGCCGGTTACACCCTGGGCGGCGGTCTCAGCCCGACCCTTGGCCGCTCCCACGGTTACGCCGCCGATCACGTGCGCTCGCTCGACGTAGTGACAGCGGACGGCGAATTGCGGCATGTCGACGCGGAATCCGATCCCGAACTGTTCTGGGCGTTGCGCGGCGGCAAGGGCAATTTCGGAGCGGTCACGGCACTTGAAATTGCGTTGTTCCCAGTTTCTCGCCTCTATGGCGGCAGCATCTACTTCCCAGGTGAGCGGATGAGCGACGTGCTGCGCGCCTGGACTGCCTGGCACCCCAATACGCCGGAAACGATGATCTCCTCCTTTGCAGCGCTGCGACCGCCGTCGCAGCCCGAAATCCCCGAACCACTGCGTGGCGTGTTCTCGGTGGCGCTGCGGATCGCCTACACCGGCACGGCGGAGGACGGCAAACGGATGATCGCGCCGCTACGGGCAGCGGCGCC
>NZ_DATNJW010000518.1:0-2628 GCF_035603715.1 Mycobacterium sp.
GCATCGGCGCCGCTGATCCGGTAGTACCGCCGGCGCAGACCCACTTCGGTGAATCCCACGCTGCGGTACAGGGCGATCGCCGTCGCGTTGTCGGTGCGAACCTCGAGATGCACGACGCCGCCGGCGGCGATGTCCAGTAGCTCGTCCAGCATTCGACGGCCGATGCCACGGCCCTGGTACGCCGGGTCGACGCCGATGGTGTGGATTTCGTATTCGAAGGGCGGCGTGCGACCCAACCGTGAAATGCCGCCGTAGCCGACCAATGTGTCGTCGTCGCGTGCGGCCACATAGTGATTGTGATCGGCGGCGAGCTCGCGCACGAAAGCGGCTGTCGGCCAAGGGTCGTCGCCGGGAAACAACAGCGACTCCAGCTCGGCGCAGCGCTCGGCGTCGGCGTCGGTAAGCCCGTCGATCGTCACGTTCACTGGCCGGCCGCCTGCCGCTCGGCCAGCGTCTTGGCGTCCGGCCGCCGCAGATACAGCGGCACCAGCGCAGCCGGAGCTTGCGACCAGTCGGCCACCGCGGCCACCAGGCCCGCCGCGTCGGGATACGTCGGCTCAATGCACGGCAGCCCGAACAGCGCCGCGTGATCAGGCGAACCGGCCACCGACTGCGCGGGACCCGGGTCGACATCGGCCGGGGCGCTGACCTCGGGACCGTCGACCCGGACACCGTCGCGATAGCGGGCCCAATAAACCTCGCGCCGGCGGGCGTCGCTGACCACCAGCACCTCGCCGGTGGTCTGCCCACCGATGGCATCGAGGCTGCAGACCCCGTACACCGGAAGACCCAGTGCGTGACCGTAGGCCGCGGCGGTCGCCATACCGACCCGCAGCCCGGTGAACGGACCGGGACCGCAGCCGACGACGACGGCATTGAGATCGGCGATCGAGCTCCCCGCATCGGCGATGGCGGCCAACACATTCGGGGTGATCCGCTCGGCATGTGCCCGGGCGTCGATGGTGACCCGCTCGGCCAACACATGGCCATCGGCGACCACGCCCGCCGTGACCGCGGGAGTCGAGGTGTCGATGGTCAACACCAGCCGGCTCATGGGCAGCTCCATTGCCAGGTCGCGGTTCGGGTGTCGGAGTTGCTGATTCGCTCCAGACGGACGTCGAGATGCCGGTCGGACAATCGTTCGGCCAGGCCTTCACCCCATTCGACCACGACGACGGCACCGTCGAGTTCGGTGTCGAGGTCCAGGCTTTCGAGCTCGTCGAGCAGGTCGGCGCCGTTGTGGTCCAGCAATCGGTAGACGTCGACGTGGATCATCGCCGGGGCACCAGTGCGTCGCGCCGGATGCACCCGAGCCAGCACGAACGTCGGCGAGGTCACCGGCCCGTCGACGTCCATCGCCGTTGCAATTCCCTTGGCCAGCACAGTTTTTCCCGCACCCAGCGGACCGGAGAGCACGACGACATCGCCGGCGCGCAACTGGCTGCCCAGCTGCGCACCTAGCGCCACGGTGTCGTCGACATGCGGCAGCGTCGCCATGCCGGACTTGCCGTCAGTCACGACGCCGGACCCGATCGCGCAAACGCTGCCTCAGCGCGGTGAATCTGCCTGGGGTCGCGTGCTTGACCAGTCGCACCAGCCCGTCGTTGACCGAAGCGGGCCTTTCCAGCAACACCAGATGGCCCGCCTTCGCGACGATCACCAACTCCGAGTCCGGCAGCACCTCGGCCATTTTCCTCGAGTATTCGTCGGGGGTGACCAGATCGTGGTCGCCACAGACGATCAGCGTCGGGATCTTGGCCAGCGCGGGCAGCCCGGCGGTTTCGTCGTGCGCCTGCAGAGCGTGCAGAAACTCCACCATCGTCGGGATCGGGGTTTCGAGCATCATCTTCTCCGAGAACGCCACGATGCTCGGGCTGACCCGCATGTCGGAGAACGACGCCGCCCGCAGGATCGGCCCGATCAGCGAACGTGCGGCGTTGCGGCCACGCTGCGCGAGCTTGGGCGCCGAACGCGCAGCCCGCAGAACAGCTTCCAGCGCAGGGTTATTCAGGATCTCTCCGAGCGGCGACTCGGCCACCCCTTCGGCCGCAGACGAGATCAGTGCCGCTCCGGCGATCCGGCCGCCGTAGTGACGCGGGAACTGCCGGGCGTGCGACAAGACCGTCATCCCGCCCATTGAGTGGCCCACCAGCACGATCGGGCCGCGCGGCGAAATCACCTGCAGCACAGTCTCCAGATCCTTGCCCAGTTGCGTCAGGGTATAGGTATCCGGCGGAGCGTTGCCGGACCGGCCGTGGCCGCGCTGGTCGTAGAAGATCATCCGGACCTGCGCACCCCACTCGTCGCTCAGCCGCATTCGCTGAAAGTGGAAGGCGCCCATGCGAAGACAGAAGCCGTGGGCGAACACGACGGTCAGCGGCGCATCGGTGGGGCCGACCTCGCGTACCGCCAGCGGCACACCGTCGGGGGTGGTCACCAGGTAGCTGCGGTCGCCGTCGAGCGTCTCGAAATCCTCGTCGGCAAAGGGATCGTCGATGACCGCACGGCGGTTGAGCATCGAGCCGGCCACCGTGGCCCCGGCGACGGCACCCACGGCGCTCACTCCCGCCGCGCCCGCCAGCCACCGTCCACGCCTCGACTTGCCTATGTGGAAGCCGTCAGGATCCT
>NZ_DATNJW010000519.1:0-24041 GCF_035603715.1 Mycobacterium sp.
CACGAAGCCGATCACGGACACTTCCGCTACCCGTCCGGGCCGCAGGAATCGCAGATAGCAGCCCATGAACAAGGCAATCGGGATCGTCATCGCGATGGAGAACACGCCCCAGGGACTTTGCGCCAATGCTCGCACCACCACCAGCGCGAGCACCGCGATGATGATCACCATGATGACGAAGGTCCCGACCAGGGCGGCAGCACCGCCGATGGCGCCGAGCTCGTCGCGGGCCATCTGACCCAGCGAGCGGCCACGGCGCCGGGTGGAGATCCACAGCACCAGGTAGTCCTGCACAGCGCCGGCGAACACCGCACCGACGATGATCCAGATGCTGCACGGCAGATAGCCCATCTGGGTGGCAAGCACCGGCCCGACGAGCGGTCCGGCCCCGGCGATCGCCGCGA
This sequence comes from Mycobacterium sp., assembly GCF_035603715.1. GTDB lineage: Bacteria > Actinomycetota > Actinomycetes > Mycobacteriales > Mycobacteriaceae > Mycobacterium. The sequence goes on from NZ_DATNJW010000519.1 coordinate 405, forward strand.
AATGGTGACCGAACAGCACCCGCCGGTCGGTGGGCACATAGTCGGTGCCGTCGTCGAAAATCTCTGCGGGCGTGGCGTAATCGTCACGCGGACGCACGATCTTCGCCTCGATCAGCCGCGCATAGAACCGGTACCCGATGACGTAGGTACAGATCGCCGCGACGACGAACCACACCGCGTTGACCGTCTCGCCGCGAACGAACGCGATGACCGCCCAGGCCGCCGCGCCGATTACGGCGATCACGCCGAAGAAGATTTTGTGCTTGGTGCCGATGGGGGAGCGGTCGATGATGGCGACCGGCGGCAGGTCGGCGTCGGTGTGGATGTAGCTCAGGTGTTGGGTATCGGGCGTCGGCTGCGGCGGTGCTGCCACGGCGCCTCCTGTCGTGTCACCACGCGAATTTGGGCCGCTGGCAGCTTAACCCCGGTACATGGCGCGCACAGTCTCGATGGTGTCGGCTTCCTCAGGTCGCTTGTCGTCGCGGTAGCGCAGCACCCGGGCGAATCGCAGCGCCAAGCCACCGGGGTAACGCGAAGAGCCCTGCACACCGTCGAACGCCACCTCGACCACCTGTTCCGGCCGCAGTTGCACGACGTAGCCCTCGGTGCCGCCCACGGCCAGTTCGTGAAACCGCACGGTCTGCCACTCCAGCATCGCGTCGGTCATACCCTTGAACGTCTTGCCCAACATCACGTAGCCGCCACGGGCCGGGTCGAGGGCGCCCAGATGAATATTCGACAGCTTTCCTTTCCGCCGGCCCGACCCCCACTCGACGGCCAGCACCACAAGATCCAGCGTGTGAACCGGCTTCACCTTGAGCCAACCGGCCCCACGGCGGCCCGCCTCATACGGTGCGGTCAGCGACTTGGCCATCACGCCCTCGTGCCCAGCGGCAAGGGTCCTATCCAGGAACTCGCCGGCGGCCCCCGGATCCGAGGTGATCAGCCGATCGACCCGGTTCTGTACCGGCACGATGTCGTCGAGCGCCGCGGTGCGCTCGCTGGTAGGCGCGTCGAGCAGGTCGACGCCGTCGCGGTGCAGGATGTCGAAGAAAAAGACCGAGAGCGACTGGGCGGTGCGGGCCGCCGCGACGTCGACCGACCGGCCGAAGCGCGACGCGGTGACCTGGAAGGGCTGTGGCCTGCCGTCCGGCCGCAGCGCGATCGCCTCGCCGTCGGCGATCAGCTCGCGAACCGGCAGCGCCAGGGTCGCCTCGACCACCTCGGGCAGTCGCGCGGTGACGTCGTCGAGGCTTCGGGTGTAGACGGTGACCTGATCGCCCGCCCGGTGTATCTGTACTCGGGCGCCGTCCAGCTTCGCCTCGAAAACCCCTGTGCCGCCGAGCTTTTCCAGGGCTTCTCCGACGCCCGTAGCGGTCTGTGCCAGCATCGGGCCAACTGGCCGGCCCACCTGCAGGGTGAACTGATCCAACGCCGCCGCACCGCCGGTCAGGCCCGCCGCCGCGACTGCCGGCAGTGCCCCGCCGAGCATCGCCGCGCGCCGGACGGTGGCGGCGGGAATCTGCGTCGCCGCCGCGACCGCGTCGGCCATCACACCGGCCAGCGCGCCCTGGCGGAGTTCTCCGGTCAGCAGGTGCCGCAGAAATGTCTGCTCGACTTCGGTCGCGGACGCGAACAGTCCGACGACGAGATCGGCGCGCCGGGCCTGCGAGCCCTTGCCCGACACCGCGCCGATCGTCGACAGCGTGGTGTCGACGCCGAGGACGGTCAGGCTGGGCTGCGCCGCGGCGGGCGGCAGCGACCGCAATGACGCCCAGCCCACGCCGATTTGGCGCTGCGGCAGGTCGCCGGACAGCCATGCCACGACGATCGCGACCAGCGCGGGATCGGACTTGGCCTGGCTCAGCAACTCGGCGATCCGCGCGATCTTGGCCCGTCGCGAAGCCGAGCCACCCACGTCAACCGAGGTCGTCGCCACGTCGATCAGCAGCACAACCCACCTTTACACGCCTGACCGACAACGTCACGCGCCGCCGCGATAACGTGCAGCTAACGCGCGGGCACTGCCCGAACAAACAAGGAGGTTTGGATGGAGATCAACGGCAAGAAGGTCATCGTGATCGGCGGCGCTTCGGGCATGGGCCGCGCCAGCGCCGAGTTGCTGCACGCCCGCGGCGCCAGCGTCGCGATCTTTGACCGCGAAGGGTCAGACGGCAAGGAGGTCGCGGCCGGTGTGGGTGGCGAGTTCTACCCGGTCGACGTCACCGACTACGCCGCCACCGAGGAGACGTTGAACGCCGCCGCCGAGAAGCTCGGAGGCCTGCACGTCACGGTGACCACGGCCGGTGGTGGCATCGGCAAGAGGACCATATCGAAGACTGGTCCGCATGATCTCGAGTCCTTTCAGCAGACTATCGATCTCAACCTGATTGCCACGTTCAACATCAGCCGGTTGGCGGCGCATCTTATGAGCCAGAACGAGCCGGAAGACGAGGAGCGTGGCGTCATCATCAACACCGCCTCGATCGCGGCGTTCGAGGGCCAGATCGGCCAGGTCGCCTACACCGCGGCCAAGGCCGGCATCGCAGGCATGTGCCTGACCATGGCGCGCGACCTCGGGTCGCTGGGCATCCGCGTGCTGGCGATCGCGCCGAGCCTGTTCGCGACCGGATTGACCAAGGGCATCCCGGACGAGTTCGCGACCGCGCTGACCAAGGACGCGGCGTTCCCGAAGCGACTGGGCCGTCCGGAGGAGTACGCCAAGCTGGTCGCGGCCATCGTGGACAACCCGATGCTGAACGGGCAGTGCCTGCGTCTGGACGCCGGCCAGCGGTTCGCGCCCAAGTGACGATCTAGCCGTCGTCATCCCCGGCCGACCGACCAGCCGGTTGGGAGGCTGTCGGATTTAAGTACACTCTTTCCCACCGGCCACTGGCGCCCAAGAGGAAGGCCCTGCAATGGGTATCGCACTGACCGACGACCATCGTGAACTCGCCGAGGTAACCCGCGGTTTTCTCAACTCGCAGAAGGCCCGCGCGTCCGCCCGGTCGCTGCTGGATGCGCCCGAGGAGGGCTTGCCGCCGTTCTGGCAAGGCCTCGTCGAACTCGGCTGGCTGGGACTGCACATCGACGAGGAACACGGCGGTTCGGGATACGGCCTGCCCGAACTCGTGGTCGTCATCGACGAACTCGGTCGTGCGGTGGCGCCCGGACCTTTTGTGCCGACGGTCATCGCGTCGGCGGTGATCGCCAAAGACGGCTCTGCCGAACAGAAGTCGCGGCTGCTGCCCGGGCTGATCGACGGAACCGCGACCGCCGGCATCGGTCTGGGCGGCAACGTCAGCCTGAGCGATGGCGTGGCCGACGGGGACGCCGGCATCGTGCTCGGCGCAGGTCTCGGCGACCTGCTACTGGTCGCGGCCGGTGACGACGTGCTGGTGGTGGAGCGCGACCGTTCCGGCGTCTCCATCGAGGTGCCGGAGAACCTGGATCCGACCCGGCGCTCCGGACGTGTCCGGTTGGAGAGGGTCAGCGTCAGCGACGCCGACATCCTGGCGGGAGCACACGACTCGGCACTGGCGCGGGCCCGGACGCTGCTGGCGGCCGAGGCCGTCGGCGGGTCCGCTGACTGTGTCGACGCCGCTGTCGACTACGCCAAGGTGCGCCAGCAGTTCGGCCGCACCATCGCCACGTTCCAGGCCATCAAGCACCACTGCGCGAACATGCTGGTCGCCACCGAGTCGGCGATCGCCGCGGTGTGGGACGCCTCCCGCGCGGCATCCGAAGACGAGGACCAGTTCCGGCTCGCGGCTGCTTCGGCTGCGGCACTGGCGTTTCCGGCCTACGCGCGCAACTCGGAACTGAACATTCAGGTGCACGGCGGGATCGGGTTCACCTGGGAGCACGATGCGCATCTGCACCTGCGCCGCGCGCTGGTCACCACGGCACTGTTCGGCGGCGACGCACCCGCCGAGGACGTGTTCGAGCGCACTGCCGCCGGGGTGACTCGGGAGAACAGCCTGGACCTGCCGCCCGAGGCGGAGGAGATGCGGGCCCGGATTCGTGCGGACGTCACCGAATTCGCCGGGTTGGACAAGCACGCGCAACGCGACAAGCTGATCGAGACCGGTTACGTGATGCCGCATTGGCCCAAGCCGTGGGGACTGGCCGCAGATGCGGTGGAGCAGTTGGTGATCGAGGAGGAGTTCCGCGCCGCGGGTATCAAACGCACGGACTACGGGATCACCTCCTGGGTGATCCTGACCCTCGTTCAACACGGAACACCTTGGCAGATTGAGCGATTCGTCGAAAAGGCATTGCGCAAAGACGAGATCTGGTGCCAGTTGTTCTCGGAGCCCGAGGCCGGTTCGGATGCGGCGTCGATCAGGACCAAGGCCACTCGGGTGGACGGTGGCTGGAAGATCAACGGGCAGAAGGTGTGGACCAGCGGGGCGCAGTACTGCGCGCGCGGTCTGGCCACCGTGCGCACCGACCCGGAGGCCCCCAAGCACGCCGGCATCACCACGGTGATCGTGGACATGAACGCTCCCGAGGTCGAGGTGCGACCGCTGCGTCAGATCACCGGCGGATCCGACTTCAACGAGGTGTTCTTCAACGACCTGTTCGTACCCGACGAAGACGTGGTCGGTGAACCAAACACGGGCTGGACGGTGGCGAGAGCGACGCTGGGCAACGAGCGGGTCAGCATCGGCGGCAGCGGCTCGTTTTACGCGGGTTTGGCCATGCAGCTGGTTCAACAGGTCAAGGATCATCCGGATCGGTTGGCGGGCGGGCAAAGTCGGGTGGGCTCGTACCTCGCTGAGGAGAATGCTCTGCGGCTGCTGAATCTGCGGCGCATCGTGCGCAGTGTGGAAGGAGCGGGCCCGGGGCCGGAGGGCAACGTCACCAAGCTGAAACTGGCCGACCACATGATCGAGGGTGGGGCGATCCTGGCGGCGCTGGTGGGCCCGGATGTCGCACTGCTCGACGGTGACGGCGCGCTGCCCGGCCGACTGGTGATGAGCGCGCGATCCATGGCCATCGCGGGCGGCACCTCTGAGGTGACTCGCAATCAGATTGCCGAGCGGATCCTGGGCATGCCGCGCGACCCGCTGATCAACTGACGCAGCGCTCAGGCCGGACGGGGGACCACAGCGGCCGGCGACTGGCCGAGCCAGGCCGGCACGGCCCGACGAGCGTCAGTGGCTCCGTGGATGGTGACGCTGCCGTTGAGCATCGCCCTCGACCATGACAGGTCGCCACGCCAGATCTGGGTCAGGGTGAGCAGGCTGGCCTCGACGGTGGCGGCCACCTCGTAGCCGGGGTCGAAATCGCAGACGTCGGGCACTCCTTCCGAGACCATCAGCCACCAGTGAGCGGCCTTGCGGTCCACCCCGGCCAACCGAAACGCCACCACGGTCCGCGCCCGTGGCCACGCATCAACGGAAATGGTGCGCCGGATGTCCCACATCAGCAGGTGCGGATCGAGGTCGCCATCGCCTAGTTCACCTATCCAGCGAATTCCCCACGCGCCGAGCGCCTCCACGACTCCCGTGAGTTCCTGACCGCACGGTGTCAGCGAATACGAGGTGCGACCGTCGACCTCGCTGCGTTCGACAACACCCGCACGGGACAGCGACTTGAGTCGTTTGGACAGCAGCGCCGGTGACATCTTCGGCAGTCCGCGCCGTAGGTCGTTGAAATGCACACTGCCCTTGAGTAACTCACTCACCACAAGCAGCGTCCACCGCTCGTCGAGCAACTCCATCGCCTTGGCGATGGGACAGAACTGGCCGTAGGTCGACATATATCCAGTAGATCGCTTGGCAGCGGAATTGACTAGTACAGATTGTGAACCCCGCTGGATTCAGATCCGGCACTGGAAACGGTTCGACGGGGAGCCTGACGATGGAAGCATGACGACCAGAATCGACGCTGCCGATCACGGACTCGAAAGCAAGCACCGCGCACTATGGGCGATGGGCGATTACACCACCGTGGCAACCGAGGTGGTGTCACCGCTGGGTCCGGTACTGGTGCAGGCGAGCGGGATCGGCGCGGGCGACCGGGTGCTCGACGTCGCCGCCGGGGCGGGCAACGCGGCGATCCCCGCCGCGCTCACCGGTGCGAGAGTGGTCGCCAGCGATCTGGTCCCGGAACTGATCGAGCGCGGAGCTTCGCTCGCCCGGGCCCGGGGCGTCGACCTGCAGTGGTGTGAGGCCAATGCCGAAGCGCTGCCGTTCGGCGGCGATGAGTTCGACGCGGTGCTGTCCTGCGTCGGGGTGATGTTCGTCCCGCACCATCAGTGCGCGGCCGACGAGTTGGTCCGGGTCTGCCGGCCCGGCGGGACGATCGGGCTGATCAACTGGACGCCGGAAGGCTTTATCGGGCAGATGTTCGCGACGATGAAGCCTTACGTGGCGGCGCCGCCGGCCGGTGTGCAGCCGCCGCCCAAGTGGGGCAGCGAAGACTATGTCCGCGGTCTGCTGGGAGACGGCATCACCGACTTCACTGCGCGACACCGCACGCTGAGGGTGGACCGGTTTGCCGACGGCGCAGCGTTCCGCGACTTTTTCAAAACCTATTACGGGCCGACGATTTCGGCGTACCGGGGCATCGCAGGCGAGCCGGACCGGGTCGCAGCGCTGGACGCCGAGCTGGCTGAACTGGGTGACCGATGTCTGGCCGGTTCGTCGACGATGGAGTGGGAATACCTACTGGTCACTGCGCGCAAGCGCTGATCAAGGTGGGATCAAGCCGGTGCGAAGCGTGCTGCGCCGCCCGGGCCGGGCTCCGGTAGCGCCTCGACGCGCATCCCGCACGTCACTGAATCAGGTTCGCAGTCAACGATATTGGCTGCCACCCGAAGGCCGCTCTGCTCGGCGAGCTCGACCAGGGCGATGACGTACGGCGTCGGGATCTCCGGGTTGAACGCGTGATAGTTGACCGTGTAGGTGAACACCGTGCCCTGGCCCGACACCGGTCGCGCGACCAGCGGGCCGCCGCAGTCGCGGCATTGACCGGCCGCGGGATGGACCCACCGCGCGCAGTTCTCGCAGTGCTCGATCAGCAGCTGAGACGTCGCCTCGGTTGACACGGGCAATACAGTACACTCAATTGCCTTGGGTTGGTGGGCAGCGGGTTGGTCTAACGGACGGCGCAGATGAGCTACTTCGAAAAAGACGCGATCATTTCCGGCATCGGTATTTCCCGAATCGGCCGTCGCACCGGCATTCCCGGGCTGGACCTCACCATGGAATCGGTCCGGGCGGCCATCGACGACGCCGGCTTGGCCCCCAGTGATATCGACGGAATCGCCACTCTGGGTGACACTCCCGCTGTAGAGGTCAACGCCGCGCTGCAGATCGACGCCGCCGACTGCGGGACCGGGTTCAGCACCGGCGGTCTGCTGAACCCGGTGATCTCGGCGTGCCGCGCGGTCTCCGAGGGCCATGCGCGGCACGTGATCATCTACCGGACGATCCAAATGCTGGGCGGCACAGTCCCGGTGAAACAGGACGAGAACGCGCCGGCTCCGCCGCTGGCGAGAATGTTCGACACGCCGGAAGGCGAGACGCCACCCGTCGTCGGCCCGATGGACGATGTCAACGATCTGGTTGCCGCGCAAGCGTATTCCGCCGCGAACTGGCTGGCGCTGACGTGTCGCCGGCACATGGAGCTATACGGAACCACCAAAGAGCAGCTGGGCTGGCTGGCGGTGAACAGCCGGCGTAACGCAGCGCTGAACCCCCGCGCGGTGTACCGGGACCCGATGACCATGGCGGACTATCTGGCCGCGCGACCGGTATCCCTGCCGTTGGGGTTGCTGGACTGCGACGTGCCGATCGACGGATCGATTGCGGTGGTGGTGTCGGCAGCCGGCTATGCCAGCGACTGCCCGCATCGAGCGGTGAAGGTGGAGGCGGTCGGGGGCAGCAATGGCGCGGGCGGCTGGTTTCACCGCGCCGACTATCCGAAGATGGCCTCGGCGGACGCGGCGGCTCAGATGTGGTCACGGACCGATCTGACGCCCGCCGACCTGAACCTTGCAGAGCTGTACGACGGGTTCACGTTCCTCACCTTCGCCTGGCTGGAAGCTCTGGGCATCTGCGGTGACGGCGAGGCCGGCCCGTTCGTCGAGGGAGCCGAGCGGATCGCCCTGAACGGGTCGCTGCCGTTGAACACCTACGGCGGCCAGCTCTCGGCAGGCCGCATGCATGGCTATTGGCTGCTGCACGAGGCCTGCTTGCAGTTGCGGGGCGAGGCGGGTGAGCGTCAGGTGTCCAGCCGGCCCGAGGTCGCGGTGGCTGCGGTGGGCGGCGGCCCGATCGCCGGATGCATGTTGTTGACATGCTGAGTTACTTTGTGCGGACGTGCAATTGAGCCCTGAAGCTCTTCTGCAAGCCGGAGCCGGTACCGCTCCTGGGCGCCGGCCCGATAAGCGAGCTTCGCAGATTGCGCGTCGTATCGAGGCCGACGTCATCCGGCGTGGCTGGCCGGTCGGGCAGTCGCTGGGTTCTGAGCAGGCGCTGCAACAGCGTTACCGGGTGAGCCGGTCGGTGCTGCGGGAAGCGGTCCGACTCGTCGAGCATCATCAGGTCGCGCGTATGCGTCGCGGTCCCAACGGCGGGCTGCTGGTATGCGAGCCCGATGGGGCCCCGGCCACCCACGCCATCATCATCTACCTGGAATACCTGGGCACCACGATCGGCGACCTGCTGGATGCGCGGTTGCTGTTGGAGCCGTTGGCGGCATCGCATGCGGCACAGCAGATCGACGAAGCGGGCATCGAGCGACTCCGTGCCGTGTTACGCGTCGAGAAAGATCGCAACCCCGTATCGGCGAGTGACGAGTTCCACGCCGCGTTGGCCGAGCAGTCGAAAAACCCTGTCCTGCAATTATTTATCGATATCCTGATGCGCTTGACCGTTCGGTATGCCGAAGATTCGCGACTTGACTCCGCCAGCGACGCACTCGAGGCGATCGAGCATAGGCAGCGCGAACACGCGGCCATCATCGCCGCGGTCACGGCCGGCGACACCGCGCGTGCCATGACTCTGAGCGAACGCCATGCGGAGTCGGTGACCAGATGGCTGCAGGACCATCACCTCCCCGGTAGTGCACGGCGCCGATCCAGCCGCGAAGCGCCACAGGGCAAGCTCGCCGAAGTGTTGGCCGCCGCGATCCGCGACGACATCGCCAGCAGCGGCTGGCAGGTGGGCGAGGTCTTCGGATCCGAGGTCGCGCTGCTGGAACGCTATCGGGTGAGCCGGTCAGTACTGCGAGAAGCCGTGCGGCTGTTGGAATACCACGCGGTCGCCACTACGCGGCGCGGGCCCGGCGGCGGGCTGGTGGTGGCAGAACCCCAGGCGCAGGCCAGCATTGACACCATCGCGCTGTACCTCCAGTACCGCCAGCCTCGTCGTGAAAACCTGACGTTGATTCGCGACGCCATCGAGATCGACAACGTTGCCAAAGTCGTCCGACGGCGCGACGCACCCGAGGTGCGCGATTTCCTCGACAGGCACCGGTTGCTGATCGAAGAAGCCGGTGACGATCCCCGCAAGGCAGGCGTCGAGGAGTTCCTCTTCCACACCGGGCTGGCGACGTTGGCCGGCAACGCCGTGCTCGAGCTGTTCCTACGGATCCTGGTCGAGCTCTTTCGCCGGCACTGGGCAAGCACCGAGCAGCCGATCCCGAGCCACGGCGATCTGGTCGACGTGCGACACGCTCACCTGCGGATCATCGAGGCGATCGCGCAGGGCGACGACAGCTTGGCCCGTCATCGCACCCGGCGCCACCTGGACGCCGCCGCGTCCTGGTGGTTGTAGACCGGAGCTACCGCCCGAGCCGTCGCCGCCAGTCTCTGGCCGAGGTCATCCGAATCAGGGCTCCCACGAGCTTGCCCTTCTTACGGTTGTACGGATACCAGAGTGGTTCCTTCTTCATTACAATTCGTTCGGCCACAATGCTTTTGGTCTTGCAGTACTTGCGGATCCCGGCTGCCCCGCCGGACCGAGAGCCGATCCCTGAGTCGTTCCAGCCCTCCACCGGCACCGGCAACTGTAAGGCATTCGCGATGACATTGTTGATGTTCACCGTTCCAGTGTTCATCTTGCGCGCCAACGCGATCCCCTTGTTTTTGTCTCGCGTCCACACGCTGCCGGACAACCCCAATTCGGAGTCATTCGCCTTCTCGATCGCCTCGGCGGCATCGCGAACTTTCATGATCGGCAACGTCGGCCCGAAGGTCTCCTCCCGCATGCACTTCATGTCGTGATCGACATCGACCAGGACGGTTGGCTCATAGAACAGTCCCGCGGGATCGCCCGACTTGCCGCCGACCAGCACCTTCGCACCCTTACGTATGGCATCGTCGACGTGGCCGGACACGATGGCGAGCTGCTGGGCGGTTGTCATCGATCCGACGTCGCAGGAAAAGTCGTGTTCAGCGTCCATCCCTTGGCGCAGTTGCGACGTTTTGGCCACCACCTTGCTGACGAACTCCTCGTACACCGGCTCCTCGACGTAGCACCGCTCTACCGATATGCAGATTTGGCCGGTGTAGGCGAATGCGCCCCATACCGCGCCGTCGGCGGCCCGGTCGAGGTCGGCGTCGGCACACACGATCATCGCGTCTTTGCCGCCGAGTTCGAGACTGCACGGGATCAGTCGCTGCGCGGCCGCGACGGCGATGCGGCGCCCGGTATTGACCGAACCGGTGAACATCACGTAGTCCACCACGTCGACCAATGCTGCGCCGGTTTCGCCGAACCCGTGCACCGCGTCGAGCACGTCCGGTGCACCGATCTGCTTCCACCCGTCGACCGCCATCTGCCACACGAGTGGGGTGACCTCAGAGGGCTTGGACAGCACGGCGCAACCGGCCATCAACGCCGGGGGAATGTCGAACATTGGCATCGAGAGCGGGGTGTTCCACGGTGTGATCACGCCAACGAGCGAATAGGGCTCGTAGGCAATGGTCAGCTTCTTCGCCGCGTTGACAGCCCCGTAAGGGCGAACGGTCTCGTCGGCGAGGAATTCGGCGGCGTTGTCGATCCAGTAATTGATGAACTGCACGGAGGCGATTTCTACGTTGGCATCGCCCCAGGACTTGCCGGTCTCGAGCTGTAGCACCGTCAACAGCTCATCGGTGTGGTCAAGCATCCAGTCGCGCCATTTGCCGAGCCACCGCGCGCGGCCGTCGACGCCCATTTGTTGCCATGCCGGCTGGGCCGTCCGGAGCCGGGCTGCCACTGCTTCGACTTCAACCGATGTCGCCACCGGGACGCTGCCGACGACTTGGCCGGTGGCCGGACATGTGACCACCACTTCATGGGGGATATCGGTTTTAGCGGGACTCGTGGGATTCGCGGTATCTGTACTCATGGCGATCACCTCTGCCGAATGAGAGTGCGCATGGCCGTTTGCCAGCTGGCACGAACGCTACGTATGTTCCGGCAAGTTGGACGATTTTTGGCAAACCTGGGTTGCCGGGTGGTCCGAAATGAAGTTGCGCCGTCGGCTCATCAGCGTCTACCCTCGGCGATCGTGCATCACCTTCTCGTAGTAGCCAGCACCCGCAGCGGGGTCTGATCCAGACCGACCCCCCGCTGTGGGTCGAAAGCTACTACCCGTCGGTCGCTCCTTCAGACCAGAGAAGACCGGCACATGACAATCACCTTCGCTCCATCCGAATCGTCCACCCTGCGCTTTGACGGCATTGCGTTACCGCGGGGACTTCGTGAGGACGCCGACACCATGTCGTGGAGCACCTTCACCGCCACCTATGCGCCGAGCGCCGGGCCGTTACGGCTAGGGCACTGGCATTGCACTGATCGGCCGTCCAGCCGACTGGGAACGAGAACCTTCCAGGCCACACTGGCGCTCGGCGATCGCATCGAAACCGCCACCGCGACCGCGACCGGCCCGGTCGCGGCCCTGACCGCGATGCTCTACCAGCACGGCGTCTCACTCGAGATGCTGCGGTTCCATCAGCTCCAGTCAGATGACTCGACCGCGACCTTCATCCAGGGCACCGACGGCTGCCGGGCCGAGTGGGCGATGGGTTACTCGGAGGATCCGACAGAGTCGGCGCTGTCAGCGGTCATCGCCTGCGCGAACAGGCTGTACGCGGAGAACCGCTAAAGCGGCCGCAACACGATCGGCATGCCGTCCATCGGGATCGGCATGCCGCCGTGGTCCCATTTCGCCTGGTAGCCCGCGTGGGGTAACTCAAGCCGGTAGCGTCGCAGCAACCGGTGCAGGATCGTCTTGATCTCCAGCTGGCCGAACGTCATCCCGATGCACTTGTGCGCGCCGCCGCCGAACGGCGTGAACGCGTAGCGGTGCCGCTTGTGTTCGCTACGCGGCTCGGCAAACCGCTCGGGGTCGAATTTCAGCGGATCCGTCCAGATCTCGGGTAGGCGATGGTTCATCCCCGGGTACGCGATGACGTTCGTGCCCGCAGGCAGGTAGTAGCCCAGCAACTCGGTGTCGCGCACGGTCCGGCGCATCCCCCACTGCACCGGCGTCACCAGCCGAATCGCCTCGTTCATCACCAAATCGAGCGTTTCCAGCTTCTCCAGTGACTCGATGTCCAGCGGACCGTCACCGAGACGATCGGATTCGTCGCGGCAGCGTTCCTGCCAGTCGGGGTTGGCGGCCAGGTGGTAGGCCATCGTCGTCGAGGTCGATGTCGAGGTGTCATGCGCGGCCATCATCAGGAAGATCATGTGGTTGACGATGTCCTCGTCGGAGAAGCTGTTGCCGTCTTCGTCCTCGGTATGGCACAGGACAGTGAGTAGGTCGCTGCCCTCTTTGCCCCGGCGCTCCTTGACGCGTTCACGGAAGTAGTTCTCCAGCAGCTCGCGCGCCTGCAGGCCGCGCCACCAGGTAAACGGCGGCACGCTGGTGCGGATGACCGCGTTGCCCGCGCGGGTGGTGATGGTGAAGGCCCTGTTCACCTTGGTCACCAGCTGATGGTCGGTGCCTGGTTCGTGACCCATGAACACCATCGACGCGATGTCGAGGGTGAGCTCCTTCATTGCCGGGTAAAGCAAAAAACGTGGATCGTTGGCTACCCAGTCATTGGCCACCACCTGCGAGACGACCTGGTCCATCTGCTCGACATAGCCGACCAGCCGGGAGCGGACGAACGCTTCCTGCATGATCCGCCGATGGAACATGTGCTCCTCGAAGTCGAGCAGCATCAGGCCTCGGTTGAAGAATGGGCCGATCACCGGCACCCAGCCCTGCTGGGAGTAGTCCTTGTTGCGGTTGGAGTAGATGACCTGGGCCGCGTCGGGACCCAGCGCCGCGACGCCTGGTAGGACCGGTGAATCACCGAATATGACCGGACCCTTGGTTTCGTACAGGAATTGCAGGTAGTCCGGTCCGCCCCGCATCATCTCGACGAGATGGCCGACGACCGGCAGACCGCGGTCGCCCATGACGGGCTTGAGTCCGCTGCCCGGCGGCGGATCCGCGAGCTTCCGCGGGGCCCATTTGGTGTTCAGCAGCCGCTGCTCGACGGCACCCATGCCGGGAAAGTTGTTGATTGACGGGGTCAGCCGGCGCTTCGCCTGATCGAGCAGGTAATTCGGGGTGCTGATGGTCGCCATTGACACTCCTTCTGTGGGCGCGCAGACGGTGGATCGACTGTGTGGCAGACGTCACCAACTGACATCCTCAGACGAAACTTGACGGCTGTCAAGTTTCGCTTTGCGCGTCGCGTTTCCTTTTGTGGGTGGCGTAGTGCAAGGTCGAAGGGTGCGCATCGAGCAGGGGGCCGACCGATTGGCTGAGCAGCCACCGGTCGTGCCGGTTCCGCGGCGGCGGGGTGATCGCCAGCGACAGGCCATCGTGCAAGCGGTGCGCCAGTTGCTGGAGGAGAAGCCGTTCGCGCAGTTGTCGGTGAGCACGATCAGCGATCGTGCAGGCGTGGCCCGATCCGGGTTCTACTTCTACTTCGACTCCAAGTACGCCGTGCTGGCCCAGATCCTCGCCGACGCGACACATGAACTCGAGGAGCTGACCGAGTATTTCGCGCCGCGCGGGGTTGACGAATCGCCGGCGGCGTTCGCCAAGCGGATGGTCGGAAGTGCCGCGGCGGTCTATGCCCACAACGACCCGGTGATGTCGGCGTGCAACGCCGCGCGCAACACCGACGCCGAAATCAAGGACCTGCTCGACCAACAGGTCGAAGGCGTGGTGCAGCAGATCATGGGCATCGTCAAAGACGAGCTGCGAGCCGGTACCGCCCACCCCATCAGCGACGACATACCGACGCTGGTCCGCACGCTGTCGGTCACCACCGCGCAAATGCTGTCCGGCGACACGGCTTTCCTGGGCGACGACGGAGACGTGCAGCGCGGCGTGCGGGTGCTCGAGGCACTGTGGCTCAACGCGCTGTGGGGTGGTTCGCCGCAGAGCTAGCGTTACCGTCGGTATCGTCAGTGCCCATGGCGAAGACGAGGTTCGCGGGGAAACGGTGCTTGATCACCGGGGCGGCCAGCGGCATCGGCCGGGCGACCGCCTTGCGGCTCGCGGGCCAAGGCGCCGAGCTGTACCTGACCGACCGCAACGCCGATGGCCTGGCCGAGACCGTGAACGAGGTTCTCGCGCTGGGCGCAAAGGTGCCCGAGTACCGGGCCTTGGACATCGCGAATTACGACGAGGTCGCGTCGTTCGCCGAAGCGATCCACGCCAATCACCCGAGCATGGACGTCGTGATGAACATCGCCGGAGTGTCGGCGTGGGGGACTGTCGACCGGCTGACGCATGAGCAGTGGACCAGGATGATCTCGATCAACTTGATGGGGCCGATCCACGTCATCGAAAACTTCGTGCCGCCGATGGTGGCGGCGCGCAATGGCGGACACCTGGTCAACGTGTCCTCGGCGGCGGGTCTGATCGGGTTGCCGTGGCATGCTGCTTACAGCGCAAGCAAATTCGGACTACGCGGCCTCTCCGAAGTGCTGCGGTTCGACCTGGCCCGCTATCGGATCGGGGTGTCCGTTGTGGTGCCGGGTGCGGTGCGGACGCCGCTGGTCAACACCGTCGAGATCGCCGGCGTCGACCGCGATGACCCGCAGGTGAGCCGCTGGGTCGACCGGTTCAGCGGTCACGCGGTATCGCCGGAAAAAGCCGCCGACAAGATTCTGTCCGGCGTCGCGCGAAACCGGTTCCTGATCTACACCTCGGTGGACATCCGCGCGTTGTACGCGTTCAAACGTGTTGCGTGGTGGCCCTATAGCGTCGCGATGCGGCGAGTCAACGTGATTTTCTCGCACGCGCTCAAGCCTGCTCCGGTAGTACCCCGGGTGAGTTAGACCGGCATCCGCAGTTCCAGCCGAACCCCGAGCAACCGCACCGGGCGGTCCAGCTCGAACAGGTCCAGAACCCGCAGCGCGGCCGCGATGATCACGTCGGCGTCGGTTGTGGCCTCGTCGAGTTTGCGAATCTTCGTGCGGGTGTAGAACGTGGCGGTGCGCACGGTCACCGCCACCCGGGTGACGATGCGCCCCGCCGCCACCACTTCATCCAATGCGCGCTTTGCCAATTCGATTACCGCCGAATCCATTTCGGCCCGGTCGGTGAGGTCATGCGGGAAGGTGACGACGTGGCTGCGCGAGCGTGGCACCCACGGCTCGGAGCTGACCGTGTCGTCGCCGCCGCCGTTGGCCAGCAGCAACAACCACAGCCCGGTTCGGGGGCCGAACGTCGACGTCAGCAGCTCGGCGTCGGCGTGCGCCAATTGCCACACCGTTCCGATATCAAGCGCGGCAAGCTTTTTCGCTGTCTTCGGCCCGACACCCCACAGCGCGTCGACGGGTCGTTCGCCCATCACGTCCATCCAGTTCGATTCGGTGAGGGTGTACACGCCGGCCGGTTTCGCGAATCCGGTGGCGACCTTGGCGCGCTGTTTGTTGTCGCTGATACCCACCGAGCACGACAAGCCGGTCGCCGAGGATATGACGGTGCGGACCTGCTCCGCGAGCTCGCCGGGGTCGTCGAGGTCGGCGCCGAGATATGCCTCGTCCCAGCCCCAGACCTCCAGCGGATGGCCCAGGTCGCGCAGCAGTGCCATCACCTGCTCAGAGGCTGCGTCATACGCCGCGGGGTCCGACGGCAGGAAGGTCGCCTCCGGGCAGCGCCGGGCCGCGGCGCGCAACGGCATCCCCGCGTGGATGCCGAATTCGCGGGCTTCGTACGACGCGCAGGTGACGACCTTGCGGGCTTCGGTGGGGTCGCCGTTGCCTCCGACAATGACTGGCAGCCCGACCAATTCGGGATGACGCCCCAGTTCGACCGACGCCAGAAACTGGTCGAGGTCGACATGCAGGATCCAGCGCGGCTTCATCTACCGCAGAGTTTGCGCGCCAGGCTTTCCCACGCGTCGCCCAGCGCCCGCAGCGACTGGTCGCGTTCGGTCAGCTGGTGTTCGACGTACTCCGCCTCCAACAACGCCAGTAGGGCATCGGTTTGGCTATCGAGGTCGCCGGTGGTGCGGGCCGAGGTCAGCAGCATCCGAACATGCGTGCGCAGCACCATCGCCGCCGCGCCGTAGCGTGACTGCGGATCGCTATTGGCGGCCGCCAACAATTCGTGGTGGGTGTGCGCAAAACGCAGCCGCGCGCGCCCGAAGGCCACCAGTCGATCCAGCGGCGGCGCATCAGGACCCAGCGGTGGAGGACCGAACATGAACGCTTGCTGGTTGATCTGCTCGTCCTCGTCGAGCAGCACCATCATCAAGCCGGCGCGGCTGCCGAATCGCCGGAAAATGGTGCCTTTGCCGACGCCGGCAGCCGCGGCGATGTCGTCCATGGTGACCGCGTCGGCGCCGCGGTCGGCGATCAGCCGCCGCGCCGCATCCAGCAACAGTGCGCGATTGCGTGCGGCGTCGCCGCGCTCGTGCGGCACGGAAACAGGCAGGTCGCGGACCGGGTCGGCGGCGCTCACAAAATAACTGTAGCGTCATCGGAACAAAGCGGACCACGGTCCGGTTAGACCATGCAAAGATGTACACCAATTACCGAAGGGAACTCAGATCATGTCGGACATCAATGTGCTGACGCTGGTAGGAAGCTTGCGCGCGGCATCGATCAACCGTCAGATCGCCGAACTGGCCGCCGAAGCGGCCCCGGACGGCGTTGCCGTCACGATCTTTGAAGGTCTCGGTGATCTGCCGTTCTACAACGAGGACATCGACAACGACGCCGACGTTCCGGCCGCAGTGACCGCGCTGCGCGCTGTCGCGGCTGACGCCGACGCGACTCTGGTGGTGACCCCGGAATATAACGGCAGCATCCCGGCGGTGATCAAGAACGCGATCGACTGGCTTTCCCGGCCCTTCGGCGACAGCGCCCTCAAGGGCAAGCCGCTGGCCGTGATCGGCGGATCTTACGGCCAATACGGCGGCGTTTGGGCGCACGACGAGACCCGGAAGTCCTTCGGGATTGCCGGCCCGCGCGTCGTGGAGTCGATCAAGCTGTCGGTTCCGTTCGGGACGCTGAACGGCCAGCACCCGCGCGAGCATGCCGAAGTGGCCGCCAACGTGCGCGATGCGGTCGGCAAACTGGCCGCCGAAGTCAGCTAGTTTCTCCGACGCGCCCCAGCGGTTGTATGCCGCTGGGGCGCTTTGCTGGGCGCATCCAGTCGGCGTGTCTTGTCGGTGCCGGGTGGTAAACCTGTCCATACACCAAGGCGAGACCACTTTGTGATCTGCGACACGCCGAAGGGGCTTCGACGGCATGGCTTACGACCAGGGAATTTCATGAATGTTTTTCCGAACATCTTGTATCCCTACCTACGGGCACCCTCTAGGTGTAGTGTTTCGGAGACCGACAGACCCCAGGTCTACCTGTTCGGTCGGGACGCACCAGCCGGCATCGAAGGCCAGTTGAAGCGGACCGGCGAGACGGGAATTCTGAGGCGCGGCGGCTCGCTGAACATCAATACATATGCAGTACCCGAGTAGTTGCCAGTCTTGTCTTGTTTCCACTATCGACAGAGGGGTCGTACCGCGATGAGCGTCACCGTTTACACCAAGCCCGCCTGCGTGCAGTGCAACGCCACCTACAAGGCGCTGGACAAGCAAGGCATCGCCTACGAGAAGGTCGACATCAGCCTGGACTCCGAGGCACGTGACTACGTGATGGCACTGGGTTACCTGCAGGCGCCGGTCGTCGTGGCCGGAAACGAGCACTGGTCGGGCTTCCGGCCGGACCGGATCAAAGGGCTCGCCGGAGCCGTGCTGAGCGCGTAACCGGCAGACGGCGCAGTAAGAACTAGGGAGGGGATTGCCGTGCCGTCCTCCAGCCTGGTGTATTTCTCCAGCGTTTCGGAGAACACACACCGCTTCGTGCAGAAGCTGGGTATCCCGGCGACGCGGATACCGCTGCACGGCCGGATCGAGGTGGATCAGCCGTATGTGCTGGTATTGCCGACCTACGGTGGTGGCAAGGCGACCCCGGATATCAATGACGGTGGCTATGTCCCCAAGCAAGTCATCGCTTTTCTGAACAATGAAAACAATCGATCGTTGATCCGCGGCGTCATCGCCGCGGGCAACAACAACTTCGGTGCAGAGTTCGCCTACGCGGGTGATGTGGTGTCCCGCAAGTGTGGCGTGCCCTACCTCTATCGCTTTGAACTGATGGGAACCCCGGACGACGTGGATGCCGTACGCGCCGGTCTCGCTGACTTTTGGAAGGAACAGACGTGCCAACAACCGTCGCTACAGAGCCTGTAACCGCCAGCGCGCATGGGTTGCCCGATGAAACGGACTATCACGCGCTGAACGCGATGCTGAATCTGTACGACGCCGATGGCAAGATTCAGTTCGACAAGGACCGCGAAGCCGCGCACCAGTACTTCCTGCAGCACGTCAACCAGAACACGGTCTTCTTCCACAATCAGGACGAGAAGCTCGACTACCTGATCAAGGAGAACTACTACGAGCGTGAGGTCCTCGACGAGTACTCGCGCAACTTCGTCAAGACGCTGCTGGATCGCGCCTACGCCAAGAAGTTCCGGTTTCCGACCTTCCTCGGCGCGTTCAAGTACTACACCTCCTACACGCTGAAAACCTTTGACGGCAAGCGGTATCTGGAGCGCTTCGAAGACCGGGTCGTGATGGTCGCGCTGACCTTGGCGGCCGGCGACACCGGGCTGGCCGAGAAGCTCGTCGACGAGATCATCGACGGCCGATTCCAGCCGGCTACGCCGACCTTCCTCAACTCGGGCAAGAAGCAGCGTGGTGAGCCGGTGAGCTGCTTCCTTCTGCGCATCGAAGACAACATGGAGTCGATCGGCCGCTCGATCAACTCCGCGCTTCAGCTGTCCAAGCGGGGCGGGGGAGTCGCGTTGCTGCTGAGCAACATTCGCGAGCACGGCGCCCCTATCAAGAACATCGAAAACCAGTCGTCGGGCGTGATCCCGATCATGAAGCTGCTCGAGGACTCGTTCTCCTACGCCAACCAGTTGGGTGCGCGCCAAGGTGCCGGCGCGGTGTACCTGCAAGCCCACCACCCTGACATCTACCGCTTCCTGGACACCAAGCGGGAGAACGCCGACGAGAAAATCCGGATCAAGACGCTGAGTTTGGGCGTGGTGATCCCGGACATCACCTTCGAGTTGGCCAAGAACAACGAGGACATGTACCTGTTCTCGCCCTACGACGTCGAACGCGTCTACGGCGTGCCCTTCGCTGACATCTCGGTCACCGAGAAGTACTACGAGATGGTCGACGACGCGCGGATCCGCAAGACCAAGATCAAGGCGCGCGAGTTCTTCCAGACGCTGGCCGAGTTGCAGTTCGAGTCGGGCTACCCGTACATCATGTTCGAGGACACGGTGAACCGGGCCAACCCGATCGAGGGCAAGATCACCCACTCCAACCTGTGCTCGGAGATCCTGCAGGTCTCCACGCCGTCGATATTCAACGACGACCTGTCGTATGCCAAAGTGGGCAAGGATATTTCGTGCAACCTCGGTTCGCTGAACATCGCCAAGACGATGGACTCGCCGGACTTCGCCCAGAGCATCGAAGTTGCGATCCGCGCGCTGACCGCAGTGAGCGACCAGACCCACATCTGGTCGGTGCCCTCGATCGAGCAGGGCAACAACGACTCGCACGCGATCGGGCTCGGACAGATGAACCTGCACGGCTACTTGGCCCGCGAACGCGTCTACTACGGGTCCGAAGAGGGCGTCGACTTCACCAACATCTATTTCTACACGGTGCTCTACCACGCGCTGCGGGCCTCGAATCGCATTGCGATCGAACGCGGTTCGCACTTCAAGGGCTTCGAGAACTCGAAGTATGCCTCCGGTGAGTTCTTCGACAAATACACCGAGCAGGTCTGGGAACCCAAGACCGACAAGGTGCGTCAGCTTTTCGCCGACGCGAAGATCCGCATTCCGGACCAGGACGACTGGAAGCGGCTGAAAGAGTCCGTCCAGACCCACGGCATCTACAACCAGAACCTGCAGGCGGTGCCGCCGACCGGATCGATCTCCTACATCAACCACTCGACGTCGTCGATCCACCCGGTCGCGTCCAAGATCGAGATTCGCAAGGAAGGCAAGATCGGCCGGGCCTACTACCCGGCGCCGTATCTGACCAACGACAACCTGGAGTACTACCAGGACGCCTACGAAATCGGCTACGAGAAGATCATCGACACCTACGCGGCGGCCACCCAGCACGTGGACCAAGGGCTTTCGCTGACGCTGTTCTTCAAGGACACCGCGACCACCCGTGACGTGAACAAGGCGCAGATCTACGCCTGGCGTAAAGGCATCAAGACGCTGTACTACATCCGGCTGCGGCAGATGGCGCTGGAAGGCACCGAGGTCGAGGGCTGCGTCTCCTGCATGCTGTGACGTCGCGCAGGGAGCGCCGCACCCTCTTAGCGGGATAACGCGGCCTCAACGATATTCACCCTGTCCAAATAACGCGGGCGTGCAGTACAGTTTCGCAACCCGCGCTGGTTTCGTCGTCGGATCCGTAGCGACGTGGGTATCCAGCTGACCGCGTTCTCCGGCCATCGGCCGCGCTATGTGGGTAGACCGGCGGTGCTGATATCCCTAGCTTTGCAAGCGACAAGTGGCCAGAAAGAAGGCGACTTGTCCGAGCGCCACCGCCGATCGCCCCGAGTCCGAAGGACCCATTTTCGTGAGTATGACTGCGTCCGAACCGATTATCGACGAACAGTTCCGAACTGTCAGTAGTGTTGCACCGGTCACAGATGCGGTAACCAGCCTCGGCGATATCGACGATGCGACACTCGATTATTCAAAGGGCGTGCTACGGACCGGCTTCCAGCAGTCGGCGAGCTTTCTGCGCATTCTCAGCGGGCTGCGCACCTAACCTCGTGGCTTAGAAAGCTCAGTCAGCCCTCCGGCGCTGTCGCCGGCGTGAGCTAAGCAGGGCAATGCATGTCGACCGATGCCTCGGCCAAATCCATGCGCCGCCCGACCGTAACAGTCTCCTACGCCGTTCAGCTGTCACGTAGCACGAAGGATCGAACTCATGGTTGTCTCCACAAGCCGACGATTGATCAGCAGGCTTTGGCTGCCCACAATCGCGGTCGTCGTGGTCGCTGTGGCGGGATTCATCATCAACGCCGCTCACGGCATCTTCGGCTCCGACGATAGAACTCGGGGCGCTGGCAACAGTTTCGCGATAGCCCAGTTCAATCCCAAGCACATCAAATACGAAATCTTCGGCGATTTGAGCGGTTGGGGGAGGGTCAGCTATTGGGACGTCAATTCCAAGCCGATAGCGGTCGACCTGACGATGTTGCCCTGGACGCATACGGAATCTACTGTCTTGACGACGGCTACCGCCGATATCACCGCGCAGGTGGCGGGACCAAATATCAGCTGCCGCATCACGATTGACGGGCAGGTGCGGTCCGAGCACACGGCCACCGGTGAGCACGCGGGCGTCTGGTGCCAGGTGCTGTCCGCATGAACCGCCGCGGCAGCAACACCGATGTGCATAGACCATTCGTTGCGCGGACCATCCGCAAGCATTCGTTATTGGTGGTGCTTGCGTGGATCGCGTTGCTGGTTGCGGTCAACGTGATCGTTCCGCAACTCGAGCCGGTCACCGAAGCAAACCGGGGCCCGTTGGTCCCCGTCGACGCGCCGTCGTCGCAAGCACTCATTCATATCGGCGAAGTGTTCAAAGAATCCGATAGCAACAGCCTGGTGATGGTCGTTCTGGAGGGTTCGCACAAATTGGACGAAAACGACCACGCGTTCTACGACCAGATGGTCGCAAAACTCCAGCACGACAAGCACGTTCAATATGTCATGAACCTGTGGGGCCAAGGCACCACTGCTGCGGGGGTGCAGAGTAATGACGGGCTGGCGTCGTACACGCTGGTGCGGGTGGCCGGCGATCTGGGTTCGTCGCTGTCGGACGAGTCGATCAAGGTGGTGCGGGACTTGGTCTCGCAGATCAAAACCCCATCGGGGCTGAAGGTATACGTCTCGGGTGCGGCGCCGTTGTCGGCGGACATGCTCGAGGTCGGCAACAAGAGCCTGATCACAATCATGTTCGTGACGATCGTCCTCATCATCGCGATGCTGCTGGCCGTCTATCGCTCCATCTCGACTGCGCTTCTCATCCTGTTGATGGTGATGATGGAACTGATCTGCGGGCGTGGGTTCGTCTCCTTCCTTGCCTTTCACAAGTTCATCCAGATCTCCGAATTCGCCTCGAATATTCTTGTGTCTCTGATCCTGGGTGCCGGTACCGATTACGCGATCTTTTTGATCGGCCGCTACCACGAAGCACGCCATGGCGGCGAAGATCGGGAAACCGCCTACTATTCCGCAGTCAACGGGGTCTCCCACGTCATTCTCGGCTCTGGTCTGGCGGTGGCCGGCGCCACGTTTTGCCTCACATTCACCCGGCTCAATTACTTCAACACCTGCGGCATCCCGTGCGCGGTGGCCATGCTCACCGCTGTGGCGGCCGCGCTGACTTTCGGCCCCGCGCTGCTGGCGCTGAGCAGCAGATTCGGCATATTCGATCCCAAACGCGCGGCCGGAGCGGGGATCTGGCGCAAGGTTGGTGTCCTGGTGGTGCGCTGGCCGGGACGGCTGCTGTTCGCCAGTGGCGTGCTGGTGCTGGTGGGGTCGATCACGCTTCCGACCTACCGTCCCAACTACGATGACCGGCTCTACGTCGCCGATGACGTCCCATCGAAACAGGGATACGCCGCGAGCGACAGGCACTTCCCGGTCAGCAAGCTCAACAGCGACATGCTCGCGGTCGAGTCCGATCACGACATGCGCAACAGCACCGACATGATTGCGCTGGACCGAGTGGCGCGCACCGTCTTTCACACCCCGGGGGTGGGCATGGTGCAAAGCACAACCAGGCCGTTGGGCGCGCCGCTGGAGCATTCGTCGTTCCCCTACACCCTCGGCACCATGGGCACCAAGATCAAAGAACTTCTTCCCTTCCTGACCGCCCTGAACAACCGGCTCACCGACATGGCCACCATCACCGACCGCATGACGGGCCTGCTCCGTCACCAACAAGAGCTGACCGCACAACAAGCCCAAGCAACCCACATCGGCGCCGACGCTGCCCACGGCCTCAAAGAGGTCACCGACGCGATGCGCGACAACCTCGCCGACTTCGACGACGTC
>NZ_DATNJW010000520.1:0-2538 GCF_035603715.1 Mycobacterium sp.
TCACCCTGCAGCCGATCGCGTCGAGGGGTATGACGCCACCGCACGGGCCATTTCGCCCGCGGTGCACCGAAGGGGTTGCTGAGCAATGGATTTCGGGACCTATCCGCCAGAGATCAACTCCCTCCGCATGTATACCGGGCCGGGGGCGGCTCCGATGCTTACCGCCGCACAAGCTTGGCAAGGGCTGGCCGCCGAACTGCACTCGGCGGCCAGCTCATATCAGTCGGTCGTTTCGAGCCTGACTAGCGGGCAGTGGCTGGGACCCGCATCAGCGTCGATGGCTGCCGCCGCGGCGACTTACGTCACGTGGCTGAACGCCACCGCGGCGCAGGCCGAGGAAACGGCCGCGCAAGCCAAGGCCGCAGCCGCCGCCTACCAAACGGCGTTCACGGCGACAGTGCCGCCGGCCACGGTCGCCGCCAACCGCAGCCAGTTGATGACCCTGATCGCCACCAACGTGTTCGGCCGAAACACCCAGGCGATCGCGGCCAACGAAGCCCAGTACGGCCAAATGTGGGCCCAGGACGTAGCAGCCATGTATGGCTATTCGGCGGCGTCGTCCTCCGCAACGCAGCTGACACCGTTCAACCCACCCCAACAGACCACCAACGCCGGAGGCAGTGCCGGACAGTCAGCCGCGGTCAGCCAGGCCACCGGCACCGCGGCCGGTAACGCGCAGAGCGCCGTCTCGTCAATCCAGCAAGCTTTCTCCGCGGTGCCCAGCGCGCTGCAAAGCGCGGCCGCCGCACCCGCCGCCGCCGGCGACCCGCTGGGCACGATCAGCGACCTGATCTCGATTTTCGTCGACCTGCCAGCGGGTCTGGCGACGTTCGCGGCCGACATACCGCTGGGCAGCCTGGGAATTGTCGCTCTTCCCTTCGACATAGTCGGCGCGCTGACCGGTACCCACACCGACAAGATCGTCAGCGGCTGGAACGGGGAGGAAGCCTGGCCGGGTGAAGGACCCGCGCCCGTCAAGCCATTCCCCGCGCCGCTGCTGAACCTGCCGCAGGGCTCCACACACATACCCCGGCACAGCGTCGCCGCCGGTCTGGCCGAGGCGAACAGCGTGGGCGGATTGTCGGTACCGCCGACCTGGACCATCTCCACGCCCGCAGTACGCCCGACTGCGGTGACATTGCCGGCGCTACCGGACTCCGCGGCCAGCGCGGTCGCCGGGGAATCAGGCGCTTCCGGAAGCGCCTTGAGCGAGATGGCGCTGGCGGGAATGGCCGGCCGCGCCATGGCCGGGACGGTCGGCACCGGCGCCGGTCGCGGCGGCAAGGCCCCCAAAGGCGCGGGCGCGGCGGCCCGCACCAAGGAAACGTCCACCACCAATGATGCTGCGGAACAAGGTGATACCGACGATGCGTCGCAGAGCAAGCCCCGGACCGTCGTTACCGGAGTCGCCGCCGAGCTGCGCGAGTTCGCCAAACTTCGTGACGAAGGAATTCTGACCGACCAGGAATACACCGAGCAGAAGAACCGTCTGCTTGGTCGCTGAAACGCCCACCGCCAGCTGGCGGACAGCTCGGTTGTCTGGAAAAGGAATGCGCATCAATGGATTTCGGTTTCTATCCGCCGGAGATAAACTCCGGCCGGATGTATTCCGGTCCTGGATCGGGGCCGATGCTGGCCGCTGCGCAAGCTTGGGTGGCGCTCGCCGACGAGCTGTACACGGCGGCCGGCGGCTACCAATCGGTAGTGTCGGAGCTGACGTCCGGGGCCTGGTCGGGTCCGTCGTCCGCGGCGATGAGCGCCGCGGCCGCGTCGTTCGTCGAATGGCTGACATCGACCGCCGCGCGGGCCGAGGAATCCGCTACCCAAGCCCACGCGGCCGCCGCCGGTTACGAGACGGCGTTCGCCATGACGGTGCCACCACCGCTGATCGCGGCCAACCGCATCGCGCTGGCGGCGCTGGTGGCTACCAACTTCTTCGGGCAGAACACGCCGGCGATCGCGGCCACCGAAATCCAGTACGCCGAAATGTGGGCACAGGATGCCGTCGCGATGTACGGCTACGCGGCGACCTCGGCGTCCGCGACCACACTGTCGCCGTTCCAGCAACCGCAGCAGAACACCGATCCGGCGTCGTCAGCGAGCCAGGCCGCAGCGGTGAGCCAAGCCACCGGAACATCGGCCACCGATGCACAAAGCGCGGTTTCGTCTGCGCAGCAAGCCTTTTCCGCGGTTCCGCAAGCACTGCAGGGCCTGGCGACATCCCAGTCGGCAGCCAGCGGATCCGCCGCAACCGACCCGTTGACCCTGTTGAGCAACGTGATCACAGTCTTCGTCTCGTTGCCATCGGACCTGACGTTTTTTGCCGCGGTCATACCCCAGGACATCGCTGCCGGGCCGGTGGATCTTCCTTTCTCCATAGTGGATTCAGAGACTGGTCAGCACACCGACAACATCGTCAGCGACTGGAACGGCGACGACCCCTTCATCAGGAAGAACGGCATCCCTTCGTACGACTTCCCGGCCACGATTCTCAACCCGACCCAAAGCGCCGAATCCGCGATAGCGGCGGGTATGAGG
>NZ_DATNJW010000521.1:0-7127 GCF_035603715.1 Mycobacterium sp.
TTTGCCGAGGACCTGAAACTTGGCCTGCGCGTAGACGAATCCGAGGACGTCGCGATAGGTGAAGTACTTTCGGGCGGCCAGGCCGCGGCCGAAGTGGATCAGCGACGAGCCCTGCACCAAGGTGTTGTCGACGTCGAAGAACGCTGCCGCGGTCAGGTCGACGGGCGGCTGCTCAGGGCCGGAATCCTCGCCGGCCTGGACATCTTCCAGCGCCCGCTCGGCGCTGGCATTTGCGGCCAGCGTCTCGAATTCGGGGTCGGGTTCTGCGTTGGGGCCGGGCTCGACAGTGCCCGGGCCGCCGGGAGCGGTCACGGTTCAACACTATCCGCCCGCGCGGCGTCGGGGTGGGATGGCGTGGGGGTCTAGCTAGCGGTCCCGCCAGCCCTCGTACTCGGTGCCGGACATGTCATCCCGGAACCTTTCCGGAACTTCTGTCCAATAGTCGGCTTCAGTGAGGTGGTCTATCCGCTCCTGACCCTCATCGAACAGTTTGCGGTAGTGCGCCAATTCCTCTTCGGTTGGCGCGGTGACGCCCGCTTCTTCAGGAGTGGAGAACGTCTTGCCCACGATTTTCTTGGCCACTACTTGTCTTGCCAGCCTTCGTACTCAGTACCGGAGGTGTCGTCCCAGAACTTCGACGAGATTTCTTTCAGGCGGTCCTCTTCAGGCACTTGGTCTATCCGCTCTTGAAGCTCGTCGAAGAATTTGCGGTAGTGTGCCAATTCCTCTTGGGTTGGCGGGGTGACGCCTGCTTCTTCGGGTGTGGAGAACGTCTTTCCGGCGATTTTCTTTGCCATTGCTTAACTTTTCCTATCGCTCAACCATGTCAATGATCGTCCTGCCGCTGTCACGATCAAATTTTCGACCTACCACGTAAAACTGAACGCCGTTCGGGAACAGAACTTCCTGCTCGCTGGGGAGGATCGAGAACGACGAGATATCCCGTCCTGTCGTCGAGCGGATTCTGAACTCGACGTTCCCAGCGAATGCCGGGGATTGCGCCACTTTGAGATCCGTCGTTGTGCTGAAGAACGCGCTTTCGCTCACGACCGCGCCTGGCTGATATTGCGCAAGCACATCTGCTGGCAGGTTTGTGCCACGAAACACCGGTCCGTGGTGCGGAGGTAGTTTCTCCAACGCCTGACTCAGTACGTCAACTTGAGCTTGCTGAGATGCGTCCAATGTGCCAGTCCTCAACGCCTCGTTCAGGTACTCGTGTCCCGGTCCAGTGTAGTTAGCGAAGGCCGATAGATCCTGGGGCGTCAACGATGGGGCCGAGTGAGCCACGGGTCCGTAATGGTCTGGCGCCGGCGAGTAGGCACTCGGTGCGCCGCTGTGCGGTTGCGCTGCGACCGGACCGTGAGGAAGGGATGCCGACGGCAGGCCGGTGGCCGCGCCGGGTGGTAAGTGAGCGGGCGTGGACGACGGTGCATGCGCGGCAGTCTCTGGCGCGGCCGCGGGCCTGGGTTCTGTGCCCACTGCAGATTTCTGGCTGACCGGAGTCTCTGACTCGGTGAGCCCGTACGGCGGTAACGGTTCTTTGGTTGGCGGTCCAGGCTCCGGTAGTCCGCTTCGTGGCGCGCCGTTTCGTGGTGCTGGATTGCCGTGAGACGGTGCGGGTTCGGGGATGAGCGTGGCTGGACGAAACTCCTCGGACCTTTCAGCCACGTCCGCCGCGGCACGGCCCACCATTGGCAATTTCTCCAGAGCGCCACCAGGAATAAGCACCGTCGCCAAATCGAAAGCGGATTCGCCCGCCGCCTGAAAGGGATTCGTACTCCACTCGTCCCAATGAACGGTGTCTTTGCCAAGCTCCTTCCACGACTCTTTGAGACTCTGCTCGCCCTCCAACCCAGTCAGCGATTCCAGCTTGTCGACTGCGCCAGAGACGGAGTGCCAGAAGCCTTTCGGGTCGACGGCTGCCCGCGCCGGGTTAAAGGTCCACAAGCTCTTGACCAAACCCTCGGCTTCGGTGAACACGCCGTTGCACATCTGGCCGAGGTGATCCAAGGCTCGGCCGACATCGGTGTCGTGCAGGAAGTGGTCCCACTCCTTTTCGGCGTAGCGGGCCATCGCGGAAATGATGGCGGCCGCTTCCGAAAGCGCCGTGGCGATCTCCTGAGACAATGCATCGACTTCAGCCGTGAATTGGTTGACGATGATGCGAATGTCCTTGGCGATCTTCCTGATTTCGTCTTCTTCGTCGTCGGTCAGGAACTCCCAGACTTCTTTCAGCCCAGTCAGCGGATTGCAAATGCGCGACAACAGATCCAGGATTGCCGCGTGGACCGTGTCGATCTTTCCGGCCAAAGACGTGAGCTGAGTCGCGATCGTTGCGCACTGCTGCAAAATTCCGGCTGCGCTGCGGTTCGTGGCGGAGAACGCCGCAGCAATCGCTGGGCCTTCAGGGATCTGCTGAGCGCCGATGCTGCCCATCGGCCCGGCTGCTCCCAGTATCTCGCCGACTTCGAATTTCGTTCCGGCACCGGTCCAAGCCGCCGCGGCAGATCGCAGTTTGGCCGAATCGCCATTCGGCCAGATCATCCCGATGTATTTCGACACCCAGCCCCAGCCCGCCGGCGCGGCAACACCCTCACCGACAGCTGAGGGTGCTGAGCCCGCCGAAATAGAGCCGGTCTGGTGCGGGGCGGAGAGCGGCTGGCCGTGTCCCGACACGTTTGACGATGCCTCGGCCGCCGAATAGTTGTGCGCGGAGACCCGTACTCCATCACCCAAGCGGCACAACCCATTACGAGTGGTAGCCATCGCCTCCAGCAGCTTGGACGCTGACGAGTTGTAGGTGCGGCCAAATGCCGCGCCAGCGGGATCGTCACCGGCCATCCCGCTGCATCCGGACAGCGAGGTGGTCAAAGTCGTGATGACCGATCCCAGCCCTTCGCCGGCCGAGATCAGGGCTGTGCCGGCTCCGTCGAGGACCGCTGGGTCTACCGCGAGCGGTGCCATCGGCTCACGACCACATCGCCACGTTCGCCGCCATCGCGTGCGTGTAGTTGTGATGCGCTGTGCCGCCGGCCGTCTTCAACTGCTTCAATGCTTCTCTCATCGTCGCCTCACCGAGCGCCCAATGTCGATGCGCCTCGGCATGCGCGGCCGCGGCCTCACCCGACCAGGTTTGGTGCAGATGCGTTACCAGCGAGTCGATCTCAGCGACGAGGCTCTCAGTGTGCCGCATGAATTCGCCCATGCGTTGCATGGCATCGGCCAGCGCCTCCGGATCTACGCTGAATGCGTCAGCCACGGTAGATTCCGTCTACCGTCTGGCCTGCGGTGCGCTCTTGGGCTTGGAAATCTGCACCAGCGACGCCGACCACTTTCGCTAGTATCGACAGCCCCAGCTGGATCTCTCCCGTTCCGCGATGCCAGAGATCCCAGGCCTGGCCATACGCGTCGCCGGATCCGCCCTTCCATCCCGCGAGCAGCTCGCGAACCTGGCCGTCGAGCTCGACAAGCTTTGAGTGCAGATCCTTCGCCGCCCCGGAGAGTGCTTGTGACGCAACGTGCATCGCTTCGGGTTGAACCCGCAACGTCTCGCGCTCAGCCATACCGGTCAAGCTAACGGCGTTGCGCAGGCTGCACAATTCACCCTGGGGGGCGTCAAAATCAGCCGCGAGGCATAATTTTCCGTTTGCGCTTAAGTAATCGTATTACGAACGGTTGCGGTCGGTTTCGTCTTCGTCGTCGTCGCGTTTGTCGTCAGGGGCGACCATGCGTCTGCTGGCTACCGGTTTTCCGGCGATGCGTTTCACGACTTCCGGTGTGGTCTGCGGGCTGGTGATACGTCCTTGGACTGGCGCGCCGTTTTTGACTGTTGGAGGCACGACACGTTTGGTCTCGGCCTTACTGTCGCTGCCGCCCGCGCCGGCACCGCCGGCAGCACCAGGCGGCATCATCGGCATTCCGCCGCCCATCGACCCTCGCGCTCCAGCGCCCGGATCGGGGGGACTGGGTGGCACCGGGACCTGTTGCGCCGACATCGGATAAGTGCCAGCTGACGGAACTGGTGGCGGCCCAAGGTTTCCGGCGGGCGTCGTGACGCCAGCCAGGTCCGCACCAGCTCCACCACCGGCACCCAGCGCCGCGCCACCCGCGCCGAGCGCGTCACCGAGAGCGTCGGCGGGAAGCTCACCAGCCAGGCCAGCACCTTGGCCCGCTTTGCCCAGTGAGCTCGCCATTTGCGTGCCCATCTGCATGCCCTGCTGCATAGCCTGATTCATGCCTTGTGATAGCCCCTGGAACATTCCGCCGAAGGCTTGCATGAACTGTTGCGGCATTTGAGTGGCAGAGCTCATTAGCTGCTCGAGTTGCTTGCTCGAATCCTGATCGCCCGCAGGGAATTGCGTCATCGCGTCGCCGGTCTTCTCGCCGCGCTTGGCGTGCCCGGCCTCAGCAGCGGCCATGTCAGTTGGATCACCTGCGTTTCCGGCGAGACCGAGGGTGGCAAGCAGCTGACTCATGAGCGAGCTTCCCGATGCGATCTGATCGGGAGTCAACGGTGGCGGCGGCGGCATGCCGAACGCGTGCGCGAGTTGGCCTAGAACGATCTGTAGCTGCTGCGGGTCCATCGAATCCTCTTCCTAAGGCACGTAATTCAGTGCCTGGAACCAGGCGAAATGGTAGTTGGCGCCGATGCTGTCCGAGGCTGCCAGTGCCTCGATTGAGGCGAGTAGTTGCCAGTTGGCAATGGCGGCGCCGTCCACGTCGTCGGGGTAAGCGTCCAGCACCCGGTCACGAAGCGCCGCGAGATGCTGTTGAAGGAACTCGACTTCATTGTCGATAACGCCTGTGCCGGTTGACGCCGCCTTGGCGAGGGTGTGTGCCATCTGCGGCAGCCCGTCTCGCCAGTTGGTGGCTTGACCGAGTTCCCAGCCGAGCTCGTCGACAGCTGGTACCTGCCGGGGGCGCGGTGAGGTGGGGATGGGTTCGGCGTCGTCCGCAGCTGATTCCGGCAGGTAATGCACCGGCGAGTAGCTGGCCGATGCGCTTACTTGGCCTAGCAATGTTTCGATGTCGCCACGGCGCTCGCCCGGCTCGAGGAGGGTCACGACGGATGGGAGCGCGATACCCGGCGGAATCCAGCCGCTCGCAAGGTCGGTGACCAGAAGGGTGGTGCCGTCAGCCTGTTCTCCAGCAGCCCACCGAAGGCGCGGTTCTTGATTGGCGACGTGGTCGACGAGCCGCTGGAGGCGGGCTTTTGCCGTCGCTTGCGCGGAGGCGGCCCCAGCGGCGGCTCCACCCGCGGTAGCAACGACGGCCTGCTCGCCGATGCCGGCTGGCGCGGGATGCGCGAGTGGCGCGGCGGTCGGTTGACGAACGACGGGCTGCGCGATCCCGCCGGCTCCGGCGGACGGGCTGACCGGTGCTGAGGCCGGTGAGGCGGCAGACGAAATGGACGGGCTCACCGGCGGGCTCGACGGCAGTGTCGGCGCCGAAATCGTAGGCATCGGTGGGCGAATGTCAGAGCCATATGTCGGCAACGAACCGATGGGTGCGGCTGGTGTCGAGGCGGCGGCGGCCGGCCCAGCCAAATATGTTGTGCCCGAATCGGTTACCGCAGAGTGGCTGACTGATGGAGCGGCTGTAGCTGAAGGCGCGTCAACCGCAGGCGCCGTTACCGGCGCCGTCGAAGCCGGGACGTCCGACACCGGAGGTTGAACGGGCACTTGCGGCTGAACCGGGCCGGTTACTGGCGGCACGTTGTTGAGTGCGGCCGATGTGGGTGCCCCTTGGTTCAGGCCATGATCCAGGCCTTGCATGAAGGCGTTGGGCGGTTGTGCGCCCGATAGGGCCGATTGACCAAATGCGTTGGCCGGCGCGGTGGTTGGCAACGAATTCATCGGCAGCGGGGCGTTCATGCCAGGTTGGCCGATCGACGCTCCCGAACCCGGGATGCCGCCTACGCCTGCTGCCGCGGGGCGTATCGAAGTTGGGAGCTCTTGCGATCCGGCCCCACCGAGGGGCTGGGGTGGTGCTGCGGGCGGTGGGGGTGGTGGGAGTTCTTGCGATCCGGCCCCACCAAAGGCCTGGGGCGACTCCGACGGTGCTGGACCTCCTTGCGGGCCGCCGCCTTCACCGAGCAAGCCTTGCACCTGCTGTGTGACAGTTTCCTTGCTTGGCGAGCCGAGCATCCGAGTGGTGTCGATGCCGTGTTGCTGGGCAAACTGACGGGCGCTTGTGTGAATTCCTCGCTGATCGAGAATGGTCTGCATTGCCTCGAATACGTTTTGAGTATGAGGTGCCGCCGCGGCATTCGCATCCTCTTGGCAACGCATCACCACCTCTACAATTTTGCCCACCTTAATCGGAGGTAGATCCTTCGACTGTTGGATTTGATTAATCTCTGACTTTCCGTCATGTGCGATCGTCTCTAGTCGAGAATTCAAATCGTGCACGCTCTCGTGCGCAGAGTGGTGAGCGTCGCTGATGACACCATTTGTCTTCGCGACTTCGCCGGCTTGATCAGCACCCCATGTGAAGGCGTCCCGAATGGACTCAGCGGCCATACCCTTCTGAAGTTCTGGGTTCAGCGAACCCGACAATTCTTGCCGCAGGTGATCCGAAAAGTGTTGCCATGCAGTCGCGGTGGTTCGCCGTTTTATTGCGGCAGCACCTACAACGCTGACATCAGTAGGTGGAGTCCACCACTGGCCCACCATGGCCATAAACCAGGGATCGGTGTTGCCGCTTGCGCTACTCACTTGCAAAGCTCCAGCGCACGATCGAACCCCGAGTTCCCTTCTTTGATCAGAGCGGACTGTGCAGGGTCGTCATTTCTGGCATCGGCCAAGTAGTTTGCGCCTAGATCGAGCATGACTTGTGTCAATCCCTTGATCGCAGTCGCGAGCTCTGGGGGCGTCGCTGCGTCCACGTGGTCGCGGAGATACCAACCACCGCTGATAATTGCCAGCCGTGCGTCCGCGCCTTGAGCTTCGGCCAATGCGGGGTCACTGCTTTGTCCGACGTTCGTGCCTGCGTGGAGCATGGTCCCTTTATGAACGAGGTCCAGTGCGGAGCACGCGCGTGCCTTCGCATCGGAAACCTGCTGCTCCGTGTACGTCGGAGTCTTGGAGGGCGTCGCTGCCGGTTGTGGTGAGGGGCGAAACCACCCA
>NZ_DATNJW010000522.1:0-4122 GCF_035603715.1 Mycobacterium sp.
CGGGGACCTCGACGGTCCCGTACTGGCTACCGCACATGCATTTGGGCCGCTGGGTGCTACATCGTTGGGGATCTGCACGCTGACATACCGCGGCGTGGTGATCGGCGGCGGGACGGTGCGATCGTTCTTCATCGACGCCGAGGATGTTGTCCCCCAACGCCGGTCAGAAACCCTGCGCAGGTCGGCTGAGACCACATTCGCCGACCTGACGGCGGTGCACGTCGTCGACCGTGACCCCGGCCCGGTGCTGGCGCAGCGTGTCGACCGCAACCTCAACAACGACATCGACATCGTCCACGGGGGCGTGGCGGCGGCCGGCCTGGAGCTCGCGGCGTCGGCCGCTGTGAACCGGGACCGCGCTAACAGTCTGCTGGAGACCGCATCGCTGCGAGTGAACTTTCTGCGGCCGTTCTTCGCCGGCAGTGCATCCCGCTACGAGGGCACACCGCTGCGGGTGGGCCGCAATACCGCCGTGAGCGATGCGCAGGCCATCGGCGACGACGGCAAGGTGGCGATCACCGCACGGGTGACCGCCTACCGCTGACTGCCGTCAGCTTCTGCACTCGAGCCCAACGGCACCGCATCGATGGACGCGAACCACAGGAGGAGCCCATGACGACAGTGCTTCGCACCGAGCCGCGGTGGACCGATCTCGACCCAGCTGGACACGTGAACAACACTGTCTTCCTGGTCTACGCAGAAGAGGCCCGGAACCGCTTTCTGTTCAGCGCCCTTCCCGATACGTGCAGCTCGATTGTCGTCGTTCACAACGCAATCGACTACCACCATCCAGTCGTGCACTCGGACCTTGTCGAGGTGTCCTCCGCCGTCGAGGCGATCGGCACCACGTCGTTCACGACGATCAACGTCATCGCCACCGCGACTCACCGGTGTGCGACGGTCCGGACCGTGCAAGTCGTTCTGCGGGAGGATCGCTCCGCTGCCCGTCCCTGGACCGCCGGCGAACGCGCCACTTTGGAAAAGCTCCTTGCGGCCGGCGAGGCTCTCACTTCTTCGAGCGCGCCCGGAAGGCAGCCACCCGCTCCTTGAATTCCGGCGTCGAGAACGAGGTGTACTCCTCGGCCAGCGCGTATTCCAGCACTCCTTGGGCCGCCCTCGACAGATGCATGTTCATCGCAACCTTACTGGCCCGCAGCGCCTGTGGCGGCAGCGCAGCCAGTCGCTCTCCGATCGAGAGCGCTTCATCCAGCACAGCGTCGTCGGCAGCCACCTTTGTGACCAGATTGAGCTTCTCTGCGATCGGTGCGGTGATCCGATCCCCCAGCAGGACATATTCTTTGGCCTTCATCATGCCGATCAGCAGCGGCAGCATCGCGGTGCCGCCGTCGCCCGCGACCAACCCGACCGCGACGTGCGGGTCGGCCAGATAGCTGCTCTCCCCCATAACGAGGAAGTCGCTCAGCAGAGCGATCGAGCAGCCCAGCCCGACGGCCGGGCCGTTGACCGCCGACACCAGCGGTTTGGGGAAGTTGATCACCTCGAGGAACACCGTGCGGGCCTCGGTGATCTGAAACTGGCGGGCCACGGCGTCGTCGATCAGCCGCCCGAACATCACCATGTCGCCACCGGCCGAGAACGCCTTGCCGACACCGGTCGTCACCACTGCCCGCACATCGTCGTCGGCTGCGAGTACCCGCCAGATAGTGGCAAACGCGTGGTGAACCTCTTCGTTGACGGCGTTGAACGCCTCAGGCCGGTTGATGCTGACTACATGGACGTTGCCGGTCTTCTCCACCAGCAGCCATGGCGCAAACTCTTCGTAGCCGGACAAGGTGGCGATCTCAGAAGTCGTCATGTGATGGTCCCGTCAGTTCTTTTGGTTGGAGAGGACAGTGACCGCGGAGACCGCGGTCGGCCCGCCGATGTTGTGCGCCAACGCCACTCGCGCACCATCGACCTGGTTCTCGGCTTCACCGCGAAGCTGGTTGAACAGCTCGTAACACTGCGCCACACCAGTGGCGCCCGGCGGGTGGCCTTTCGCCTTCAGCCCGCCGCTCGGATTGATCGGAATCGACCCGCCGACATAGTGTTCGCGGCCCTCGACCAGCTTGTAGGCCTCGAAGCGGTTGGCGAAGCCGAGATCCTCGTAGCTGATCAGCTCGACGCCGGTGAAACAGTCATGAACCTCGGCGACGTCGACCTCGCGCGGCGTCACCCCGGCCATCTTCATCGCGGCTTTGGCGGCGCGTACCGTCGGCGGGAACGTCGTCATGTCCGCCTTATGCTGGTGCATCACTCGGTCCATGCCCAGGCCAACGCCCCGAACCCAGACCGGGCGGTCGGTGTAGCGGTCGACAACCTCTTCGGCGGCCAAAATCACCGCGGCGGCCCCGTCGCTCTGCGGGGTGCAGTCGTAGAGCCCGAAGGGTTCGACCACGATCGGTGCCGCCAGCGCCTGCTCGACGGTGATCTCGTAGCGCAGTTGAGCTTTCGGGTTGTTCACTGCGTGGAAATGGTTCTTCACCGCCACCATCGCCATGTGCTCCTTGGTCGCCGGCGACTCGTGCAGATACCGCATCACGTGCAGCGCGAAATTGGCCGGCGCGACCAGTCCCAACGGATAATCCCAGGCGTTGTCGCGGGTCATCGCCGCCCAATCCCAAAACGTGGTGTTCGACGAGGTCTCCCGGACCTTGTCGGCCCCGACGACGAGCACCACGTCATACAGGCCAGAGGCGATGGCTAACGTTCCGTTCCGGATCGCGTCATTGCCGGTGGCGCAGGCGTTTTCGATGCGTGTCACCGGAATGTCGGTCAGGTCGAGGGTGTCAGCCAGAATGCCGGACGGGAACCCATCAGTGGTCGACAATTCGCCGAACCACGCGGCTTCGACCTCAGACTTCTGAATGCCCTTGTCAACGTTGGCGACCGCTTCGGCGTACGCCATCGGCACCAGATCCTTGATGCCCAGCTCGAAATGTTCAGCGAAGGGTGTCATCCCGGCGCCCACGATGGCGACGTTTCTCATGTAGCGGCTCCTTCCAGCGTGCGGCCCGGCCAGAATGCATAGCCGTAGTCGGGGATGCCGGCCCGAATGGCGATTCTGCGCAACACCACTGAGCCCGGCTGTCCGATCGTCGCCTCGCCCGCGGGCACACCGGTGACCTTCAGCAGCACCCGCACCGGGCTGTCGTCGAGCTGAACGACGGCCAATGAGTACGGGCTGGGCAGGTCGGGCACCGGGATCCGCACGGTGGTGTGGGTGTATACCGTGCCGGTGCGCGGCAGCGGCTCGAGCCGGTACTCGCTGGCCAATCTTCCGGCGTTGTCGACACGCAGCCGCGGCGGGAACTGCGGCGCCGAGTCGATGCCGGGGCTCTCCTCGAAAACCGCTGCCTCCCAGCGGATCTTCGGCTCGAACGCGCGCGCATACGCGGGCATCGAGATCGGAATGCCGACGCCGTCGGCGACGCGCGCCTTCGGTAATTCCTGAGGCGCATACTCGTCGCGGGCAATCCGGGGCGCCCTGCCTCCCGACGCGAGGTCGGCCGCGCTGATGCTGGACTGCTCGACCGCGAGCAGCAGGCCCTGCGTGCCCGCCTCGATTGCATCGGCCAGCAGCCGGATGATCCCCGAAGCAGAGACGGTCGGTTCGCCGACGGCCTGCGATGTGTCGAAGTCGGTACCAAGTTGCGCCAGCGCGACGCCTGCTGCCGCGGCCAGCGCCGGGGTTCCGGTCAGGCCCAGTCTGGTGAGGGTGGCGCGGACCCCGACTTCGCGTTGCAGTCGGGGGTCGACGTAGGCATGCCGGGCGCCGTCCTCAGCTCGGGCCGTCAGGGGCAGACTTCGCGTCTGACGCGCCGACGGGGTCACGATGGCGCCGCCGTCGCCGGTGAGCAAGGCGCCGGCCCCCGCCACGAGGTCGTTGTCATCGGCAGCGATCACCAGCGTGGCGTCGCCGGCGCTACCGATCTGGTCCAACACGGCGGGCGCACCACCGAGCACCTCGGTCACGGGGGTGCCTGCCGGTAACGACAACGCGGCCAACAACACCGCACCGTTGCCGCCCTCCAGCAGCGGAAAGTCGCGGGACACCAGCGCCACTCGTTGCGCGGTGGCGTCGGGATCGGCGGCGCGTCCGGCGGCTACGGCCATGGTCAG
>NZ_DATNJW010000523.1:0-2643 GCF_035603715.1 Mycobacterium sp.
CCCTGAGGCAAATACGCCGTCGCCACGATCAGCTTCGCGTCCGCCCCGGCAATGCTGCCTGCCTTCTCTACCGCGCGCAGCGACGAATCTGAGCCGTCGGTTCCTACCACCACGGTCCGATAGGCGCTCATTTACCCTCCCAAGTGTCGGTTGCTACGCCAACCCCAGACAGTAGTGCCTTGCCATAGCCAGATGGTCGACTTTGGGACACGCCGACCTGGTTGGGCAATTCCCGGCTACCACTGCGGCGCGCACACTCTGAG
Organism: Mycobacterium sp.; assembly: GCF_035603715.1. Lineage (GTDB taxonomy): Bacteria > Actinomycetota > Actinomycetes > Mycobacteriales > Mycobacteriaceae > Mycobacterium. The sequence continues at coordinate 264 of NZ_DATNJW010000523.1, forward strand.
GCCCAAATGTGTCGTCTTCGTGTCCAATTAGCTAACGCGATCATTGAAACTCAATGTTGCGCTTGCATTTTCGTCGATACAGCTGCCGTAAGCCCGACACGACCGATTCGGTCATACGGGCAAAAGTGTTATGTGATCAGGCAGGACGGGTAAGCATGTTCACCACGGTGGCCCTAAAGTGACATCCAACATGGTTGCCACAACAGTCGCCGAACCCAGGAGGGCGGTCACCCCGAGCCCCTCGCGGCCGCGCCGGCCCAGCAGGTTTATTGACCCGCTCGCCATCGCGGTGCTGGCCGCCGGCATCGGCGCCGCCGGGGCGAGCTGGCCTTCGCTGTGGTTCGACGAGAGTGCCACGATTTCTGCCTCCGGCCGCTCGATACCCGACCTGTGGCGGATGCTCGGCCACATCGATGCCGTTCACGGTTTGTTCTACCTCCTCATGCACGGCTGGTTCAGCATCTTCCCGGTGACCGAGTTCTGGTCGCGGGTTCCCAGTTGCCTGGCCGTCGGGATCGCCGCAGCCGGTGTGGTGGTCTTCGCGAGACAGTTCCTGCCGAGGACCACTGCGGTGTGTGCGGGCGTCGTGTTCGCCATCCTGCCGCGTGTGACCTGGGCCGCCGTCGAAGCCCGCTCGTATGCGTTGACGGCGGCCGCGGCGGTCTGGCTGACCGTCCTGTTGGTTACCGCCGTACGCCGACACCGGCGAGGGCTGTGGGCGTCCTACACGCTCGCACTGACGCTGGCGATATTGCTCAACCTCTATCTCGTGTTGCTCGTCCCGGTCTACGCGGTCGTGACGCCGGTGCTGCGGCGCAATAGGTCAGTGGTGCGCTGGTTTGCGATCACGTCAGCGCTGGCAGTGGCCGCATCGGCACCATTGATGCTGTTCGCGCACGGCCAGAGCTTCCAGGTGGCCTGGATTTACCCGTTGAGTTGGCACAGCGTGCTCGACGTTGTGCTGCACCAATATTTCGACAACAGCGTTCCGTTCGCGATCCTGGCCGGGCTCATTTTCATTGCTGCGCTGACGATCCGGATGCGGGGTCGGTGGCTATCACTCGGCGATACCCGCCGGGTGCTGATCATCTGCGCGGCCTGGATGGTGGTGCCCACCGCCATCAGCCTGATCTACTCGGCGGTCAGCGATCCGTTCTACTACCCGCGGTATCTGTTCTTCACCACCCCGGCGATGGCGGTTGTGCTGGCCGTCTGCATTGTCGGGATCGCGCGCAGGCCACGATGGATCGCGGCGATGCTGATCGTGCTCACCGTGGCGGCATTCCCGAATTATCTTCTCTCGCAACGACAGCGGTACGCCAAAGAGAGCTGGGATTACAGCGACGTCGCCGACCTCATCAGCGCGCAGGCGGCCCCCGGGGACTGCCTGTTGGTCGACAACACGGTCGGCTGGCTGCCCGGGCCGGTTCGCGCGGTGCTCGCCGCGCGCCCCGACGCCTACCGGCCACTGGTGGACGTCGGTCGCGGCGTCCCCGCGGCCAAGCGCGAGACGCTCTGGGACGGTCACGTCGCCGTCTGGCTGGTGGTAGGCCGGCTTTACCAATGCACCACGCTGTGGACGATTTCCACCCACGACACCAAGCTGCCGAACCATCAAACCGGGACGTCGCTGCCGCCCGGGCGGATGCTGGTGCACGCGCCCGCCTACACGACCGCGACGAATGTCGGGTTCCGCATCGTCGAGCGCTGGCAGTTCCACCGAGCGCAGGTCATCAAGTCGACCCGTTGACCGTGCCAGCTACGGTCGCACCAGCAGGGTGTGACAAGTAGCGTGGCCGGTCGTTCGGCGATATCGACGCCGTCTCCAGTTCGGCGAAATGCAAGCTGGTCAGCGCAGATCCCGAGTGGCCCGGTAGGCGACCCACGCGCCTAGTAAGCCCACCACGGCGAAGACCGCGAACAGGGCCCGCGCGGCGATGACCGTGCTGCCGTGGGCGGTGTTGACCACGACGCCGGCCAGGCCGGCGCCGAATGCGCCGGCGATGACCTCAATCGTGTTGATGGCTGCGGCCGCCGCGGGACCTTCGGCTTCGTCGTCGATGCAGTGCATCGACCACGCCGACAGATGCGGCCACGCCGCCCCGATACCGACGCCGGTGATCGTCAGCGCCAGCGCCCACGTCACGACCAAGTCCGCGGACGCGTTGTCGAATTGGGTAGCCGCGGCCAGACCCAGCCCCAACGCTATGCCAAGCGGACCGAACACGACCACCCGATTGATGACTTTCCTGCCGCTCAGCGACGCGCTGAGGACTTCGCTGACCGCCCACCCGACCGCCAAAGCGGCGCCCAGAAACCCGGCCGCGACCGGGACCAGATGCGCTAGGCGTTGCCCGAACAGCGGTACGTACATGTCGAC
>NZ_DATNJW010000524.1:0-4153 GCF_035603715.1 Mycobacterium sp.
TGACCGTCGCCGAACTGACCGGCGAGATCCCGATCATCACCGACGACATGGAGCCCGAGGCGCCCGAGCATCGGGCTCCGGGATCGCATGTCCGCCGGGCTCACGGAACCGCTCACGTCGACGACGAGGTGGCCGAAGCACCCGCTGAGGAGCCGGTCGAGAAGTCGTCGTACTGGTCGGAACCCGAGCCGCGCTGGCCGGCGTCGGCGCCGCCCCGCCCGCGGGAATCCGTAGCCGATCAGCGCGAGGCACGGCTCCAGCCCAGCGCCTATCCGCGCCCGGTGCGCACCAACGGGCGGCCCACGGCCGAACGTGTGGAGGCGCGCGACGACAAGTCGCCGGACCGGACCGGCGCCGAGGGCATGAAGCCCGACCCGCTCGAGGATTACGCGGGCATGTCGGTCGACGTGATGGACACCGATGTCCGAGACGCCGAGCCGGTCATCGAAGACTCCGCGTACGTGCGCTCGTACCTGCAGTCCGCCGGCAACGACGTCCACTCACGCAATGCGGGCTACCACGACATCGCCGACGTTGCCGAGGAAGAGGACTACCCCGACGACGACTATCACGGTGAATCGCACAACTGGTCCCGGTCCGACAGCATGCGGCTCGGCGGAATGGTTGTGCTGCAATCGTTTTTGGCTGTCGCTTTCGGTGCGGGGTTGTTTATCGCGTTCGACCAGCTGTGGCGGTGGAACAACATCGTCGCGCTGGTGCTCTCGGTGCTCGTCATCCTCGGCCTGGTGGTCGGTGTACGGGTGGTGCGTAAGACCGAGGACATCGGCAGCACGCTGATCGCGGTGGCGGTGGGGGCACTGGTCACACTGGGGCCCCTAGCGTTGTTGCAATCCGGCTAGGCCGCAACAGAACCCACGTGCGCCCAGCTATCAAAGTCGGTCTGTCGACGGCCTCGGTCTATCCAGAGAAGACCGAGGCCGCTTTCGAGTACGCAGCCAACCTCGGTTACGACGGTGTCGAGCTGATGGTGTGGGGCGAGTCGGTCAGCCAGGACATCGGCGCGGTGGCCAAACTCTCGCGGCGCTACCGGATGCCGGTGCTGTCGGTGCATGCGCCGTGTCTGCTGATATCGCAGCGGGTGTGGGGAGCCAACCCGATTCCCAAGCTGGATCGCAGTGTGCGGGCCGCTGAGAAGCTCGGCGCCCAAACCGTCGTCGTGCATCCGCCGTTCCGTTGGCAGCGGCGGTACGTCGAGGGCTTCACCGAACAGGTCGCGGAGCTCGAGGCATCCAGCGACGTGCTGGTGGCCGTGGAGAACATGTTTCCGTTCCGCGCCGACCGGTTCTTCGGTTCGGGCCAGACCATGGAGCGGATGCGCCGGCGCGGCGGCGGACCCGGACCCGGCATCTCGGCGTTCGCCCCGTCCTACGACCCGCTGGACGGTGAGCACGCGCACTACACGCTGGACCTGTCGCACAGCGCGACGGCGGGTGACGACGCGCTGGATATGGCAGAGCGGATGGGCTCCGGCCTGGTGCACCTGCATCTGTGCGACGGCACCGGCCTGCCCGCCGACGAGCACCTGGCGCCGGGCCACGGCAACCAGCCGACGGTCGAGGTCTGCCAGTTGTTGGCCGCCGGCGACTTCGCCGGCCACGTCGTGCTGGAGGTGTCCACGTCGTCGGCGCGGTCAGCCCACGAGCGCCAGGCCATCCTGGCCGAGTCGTTGCAATTCGCCCGCACGCACCTGCTGCGATGACAGTCAAGGACTCGACAAATTGACCGCGTTATTCACCGAAGCGATGGAGCTACGCGAGATCGACTCCGACGGCGTGCACAACGTCTACGAGGGCGAGCTGAACAAGCACTGGACCATCGGGCCCAAGGTGCACGGCGGGGCGATGGTGGCGTTATGCGCCAACGCGGCTCGCACCGCCCACGGCGGACCCGTTGAGCCGGTTGCGGTTTCGGCCAGCTTCCTGTCGGCACCCGATCCCGGCCCGATGCGGCTGCTGACGTCGATGCGCAAGCGCGGACGCCGGATCAGCGTCGTCGACGTCGAACTCGTCCAGGGCGATCGCGCCGCCGTGCATGCGGTCATCACACTCGGTGAGCCCGAGCACCTGGTGCCGCCGCTGCTGTCGGCCAACCCGACGGTGGGCCTGATGGACCCCGAGCCGCCCGACGATGTGGAGCCGATCGGCCGCGGCCACCGGCTGGCCGGGCTGGTCAACTTGGCTGAGGGCTGCGAAGTGCGGCCGCTGATCTCATCGCTGGGCATCTCCACCGACGGTCGGCCGCCCGTGATCCAGAACTGGGTGCGGCCGCGCGGCGTGGCACCCGATGTGTTGTTCGCGCTGATGTGCGGCGACGTCTCGGCCCCGGTCAGTTTCGCCGTGAACCGCACCGGCTGGGCACCGACCGTGCAGCTCACCGCGTACCTGCGGGGGCTACCGGCCGACGGCTGGCTAAGGGTGGTCTGCACGTGCATGCAGATCGGTCAGGACTGGTTCGACGAAGACCACACCGTCGTCGACTCGGCGGGTCGCATCGTGGTGCAGAGCCGCCAATTGGCGATGGTCCCCGCGCCCTAACGACAAAACCCGCGGGCGTCTGAGATGCTGGGCTGCATGGCTCGAATCGCGCTCGTCGGTGGCGGCAGCATGGGTGAAGCCCTGCTGTCCGGACTGCTGCGGGCCGGCCGGCAAGTCAAGGATCTGGTGGTCGCCGAGCGGATGCCGGACCGCGCCCGCTATCTCTCCGAAACGTACGGCGTATTGGTCACGTCGCTGCCCGATGCGGTGGAGAACGCGACGTTCGTCATCATCGCGGTCAAACCCTCCGACGTCGGCTCGGTGGTCGGTGAGATCGGCAAGGTCGCCGCGGAAGCCGCCCACGACAGCCCGGATCAGGTGTTCATCACCGTCGCTGCCGGGGTTACGACGACCTACCTGGAATCCAAACTGTTGGCCGGGACGCCGGTGGTCCGGGTGATGCCAAATGCGCCGGCGTTGGTCGGCGCGGGTATCAGCGCCATGGCTGCAGGCCGTTTTGCGACCCCTGAGCAGCTCAAGGAGGTCGCAGCGCTGTTCGACTCGGTGGGAGCGGTGCTGACGGTCCCCGAGGAGCACCTGGACGCTGTGACGGCCGTTTCCGGTTCGGGCCCGGCGTACTTCTTCCTGATGATCGAGGCGTTGGTGGACGCCGGGGTCGGGGTGGGGCTCAGTCGGGCGGTGTCCACCGAGTTGGTGGCGCAGACGATGGCCGGCTCGGCGGCGCTTTTGCTGGACCGGATGGAGCAGGACCGCGGAACGGGCAGCGACTCGCGGCGCGACCTGTCGCTGGACACCACCGCGGCACGGCTGCGTTCGATTGTTACCTCGCCTGGTGGCACTACTGCGGCTGCGCTGCGGGAATTGGAAAAGCACGGTTTGCGGGCGGCTGTCGATGAGGCTGTGCGGGCCGCAAAAACACGCTCTGAGCAGCTAAGAATTACACCTGAGTAATTTATAGAATTTTATTTATTTGCCACCACCCGTCGCAATAACCACACTAGTCCCGCTATTCTCCTACTTGGTATGCACCTGTGGGTGCCAGCGGAGGGGAAGCCGCTGGGACTGCAGGAGCCTGACTGATTGGGTTGCGATGACGTCTATGAACGGGCCATCGGCTGGCGGGAAATCGGGACGAGACACGGGTTCCGCAGACGGCCAGCAGCCCCGGACGCAATTCCTGACGGTTGCTGAAGTGGCGGCACTGATGCGGGTCAGCAAGATGACGGTCTACCGGCTGGTTCACAACGGTGAACTACCCGCGGTCCGCGTCGGGCGATCCTTCCGCGTGCACGCAAAGGCCGTGCACGACATGCTGGAGACCTCCTACTTCGACGCTGGATAGCGTTTGCGGTGCGGGAATGCGGGACGATAGACGTCCCGGCGCATCCGGAACACCCGGGTCCGCTTTGTGATGTCTACATGAGCCGCTGACTGCTGCGCCGGATTTGAGTGCCGGCATCGGCTTTGGTGTTCGAAGTGCCTACCCGGGTAGAGTGACCGGGTTATTGCAGATGCCCGGCCATGGCGGACTCGGGCCGCCACACAGATAGCGGAGTTATGGGTTCAGTAATCAAGAAGCGGCGCAAGCGGATGTCGAAGAAGAAGCACCGTAAGCTGCTTCGCCGCACGCGGGTGCA
>NZ_DATNJW010000525.1:0-15645 GCF_035603715.1 Mycobacterium sp.
GTCCGAGGCGTTCCAAGAACAGCTCGGTGGTCGCGAAGGTCACCGCCCCGGTGTCGGCGTCGGTGCCCGCTTCGGTGATCAACCCGCGCGCCAGCAGTGTGCGCATGACCGCGTCGACGTTGACCCCGCGCACCGCGCTCACCCGTGCGCGTGTCACGGGTTGCCGGTAGGCCACCACCGCGAGTGTCTCCAGCGCCGCCCGAGTGAGCTTCGAGCGAGATCCGTCCAGCAGCAAGCGCTCAACGTACGGCGCGAACCGGGCCCGGGTGTACAACCGCCATCCCCCGCCGGCCTCGCGCAGGTCGATGCCGCTGTCTCGTTCGGTGAGCTCATCGGCCATCGCCCGAAGCTTGGCCGCCACCCGGTAGGCCGGCTGCTCGGTGGCCGCGGCCAGCGCCTCGACGGTCACCGGGGTGTCGACCACCAGCAGCAGCGCCTCCAGCACCGCACCGAGCTCGGTGTCCTCGAGCTCCGGTGCCGTCGCGACGTCGATGCCGAGGTTGTCATCGGACAGATCGAATTCTGAGTCCAAATCGGACACGTCGGCGCCCGGGTTCGGGCCGGCTGCGTCGATGTCCAAGTCCTCGTCGGACGATGGCTCGGTCATGAGTATTGGTCCCGCAATTCGTCGCTGGGGGGTTGTTCTCCGGTCCATGAAACCTGGAGCACACCAAGCGGTTCTGACTGGTCAAATGCTACCGTCCGGGACCGATACAGCTCGAGCAGAGCCAGGAAGCGCCCGACAATCTCGATCGACGCCGTGCAGTCGGTGATCAGGTCGGAGAACGATGCCCACTGGCCGATGCCACGCTTTTCCAGCAGCGACATCAGCTGTTTGGCTTGCTCGGGCACCGAGACCATCAGCTCGTGCAGGTGTTCGGTGGCCACCGTCGGCACTGGCCGTGGCGTGAACGCGGTCGCCGCGATCTCCGCGAACCGCGCGGCGTCGACGCCCAACATCACCTCGGGCAGCAGGTCTTCGTAGCGGTCTTCCAGCGACACCGCCCGCGGATAGCTGCGCAGCGCGGCGGCCTCCAACTCGGCGAACATCTGCGCGACGTGCTTGAACGCCCGGTACTGCAGCAGCCGGGCGAAAAGTAGGTCGCGGACTTCCAGCAGCGCCAGATCCTCGGCGTCGTCGACCTGGCCGGACGGCAGCAGCCGCGCAGCCTTGAGGTCGAGCAGCGTCGCTGCCACGACGAGGAACGTGGTGGTCTCGTCAAGTCCCAGCTCGGAGCCGATCGCGCGGGTGTAGGCGATGAAGTCATCGGTGACTTGGTGCAGCGCCACTTCGGTGACATCGAGCCGGTGCGCGAAAATCAGTTGCAGCAGAAGGTCAAACGGCCCCTCGAAATTGGTCAACTTGACCTGGAAGCCGTTGTGGGGTGATGCCTCGCAGGTCGTCCCGCCGTTCACGCGCCGAACCGGTCGATCACCTCGCGGGCCAGCGACCGGTATGCGGCCGCGCCGGCCGATCTCGGTGCCCACGATGTGATCGGTTCGCCGGCGACGCTGGTCTCCGGGAAGCGGACAGTACGGGAGATGACGGTGTCGAACACGAGGTCGCCGAACCGTTCCACCACCCGGGCCATCACCTCGCGGGAGTTCACGGTGCGCGGGTCGTAGCGCGTGATCAAGATGCCGCTGATGTCCAGCTTCGGGTTGAGCCGATCGCGCACCTTCTCGACGGTGTCGGTCAGCAAGGCCAGGCCGCGCAGCGAGAAGAACTCGCATTCGGTCGGGATGATGACGCCGTCCGAGCAGGCCAGGCCGTTGACGGTCAGCAAGCCCAGCGACGGCTGGCAGTCGATCAGGACATAGTCGTAACGGTCCAGCACTGGGTGCAGCGCGCGGGCCAGTGTCTGCTCGCGTCCGACCTCGTTGACCAGCTGGATCTCCGCGGCCGACAGGTCGATGTTGCTCGGAACCAGGTCCAGATTTTTGACGCGGGTGTGCATCAGCACGTTGTCGAGCGACACCCGCGGTTCGACCAGCAGGTTGTGCACCGTGTGTTCCAGCTCGTAATGCGGCACACCGAGGCCGGCCGACAACGCTCCCTGCGGGTCGAGGTCCACCAGCAACACCCGTCGGCCGTATTCGGCCAGGGCGGCGCCAAGGTTGATCGTCGAGGTGGTCTTTCCCACGCCGCCTTTCTGGTTACACATCGCCACGACTTTGGCCGGTCCGTGCGAGGTGCGCGGCTTGGGTTCGGGGATCGCCCGCGGTGGGCGCCCGGTCAGGCCGACTTCGGTGCCGCTGTCGGCGTTGTCAGTCATGCCCGACTGCGGCTCGGCAGCATGGATCGCCTCGGCATGCGCGGCGGTCGGGAAATGGCGGACATCGCAGGAGAGTCTAACGGGTATACGCGCCCGCGCTGTGAGACCCGCAACAACGTAACCAGCGAATTTGGGGACAGCCCGGTTTGAATGCCGAGCGGGCTAGGGTGGGCGTCCCGAAGTACCGCGCATACATGCGACAGCAAGAAGGCACGGTATGGAAAACCGTCGAGCACAAGGCCCACGTGGAGTACCAGAGCTTGATCTCGGATCTGATGTTGGAATCCGAGTACCTGGGCGGCTAACGCGCCTGAGGTCACGGGGTTTGCGGTATTCCGAACGGCGGCAGCCATTTCGGGTGCCCAGGAGACGCGATCAGGTTCTGCGACCGCGCCGCCGCCGTATCCTGCGCGTGCCAGGATGTGTCCATGACGGTGGTATTCGTACACGGCAACCCGGAGACCGCTGCGGTCTGGGACCCTCTCGTCGAGCTACTCGGTCGAGATGATGTGGTCCGGTTGTCCCCGCCCGGGTTCGGTGCCCCACTGCCGGACAGCTGGCCGGCCACTTACCTGGATTACCGGGACTGGTTGGAAGGCGAGCTGACCCGCTTCGCCCGCCCGGTTGACCTGGTCGGCCACGACTGGGGCGGCGGCCACGTGCTGAACGCGATGATGCATCGCCCGGAGCTGGTGCGCAGTTGGGTCAGCGACGTCGTCGGACTATTCGACCCGGATTACGTATGGCATGACCTGGCCCAGGTTTGGCAGACGCCCGGCGAGGGCGAAAAGCTGGTCGACACCATGATGGGCGCGCCGCTGGAAGAACAGGCTCAACGGCTGACGGGGCTCGGCATGACACCGGAGGTCGCCACAAAGCTGGCCGCCGGTGCGGGTGCGGAGATGGGCCGCGCGATTTTGCTGCTGTACCGCTCGGCGCGGCAGCCGGTCATGGCACAGGCCGGCCAGGATTTGGAGAAGGCCGCGGCACGACCCGGGTTGAGCGTGCTTGCGACCGAGGACCATTACGTCGGCTCGGCGGAGATCCGGCGCCGCGCGGCCGAACGCGCGGGCGCCCGCACCGAGGTGCTGGAAGGCCTGGGCCACTGGTGGATGGTGCAGGATCCGGCGCGCAGCGCAGACGTCCTGGCCCGCTTCTGGGACTCGCTCGACTAGCGGGCCGTCCGCGGCCGCACTTTCATCGAGCCAATGCGGTTGCCGGGGTTGCGTGATCGCCTTGTCGGCGGCGCATGTTGACCGCGGCGACGCGGGAGACGAAGTAGGGGTGCATCAGGCGAACCGGCGGGTCGATGAGGTTATTGACCCGGAAGAACTTCTCGACGATCACGGCGTCGGACTCACACGCGGTAAGCACCCAATCAGCAAGTCGGTTTGTCACACGCATTGACAGCGGTCGCCGTCCTTGGACCTCCGGAAAAGCCAGGTCGCTGCCGGCGCCCATCCGCCAAGCCACACCAATCGATTTCGCTGCGGCACGGAAGTAGCGCCGGGCGAGGTTGCGCCGGCCGCGGAGCAGGCAATCCCGCAATGCCATGGCTTCCAGCGCTGCCACCGTCATGCCTTGCCCGTAGATGGGGTCGAAGCTGCAGATCGCGTCGCCGCTCACCAACAGGCCGTCGGGAAACCGTCGCATCTTGTCGTAGCGCCGCCACTGGCTGCACGGCATCCGATGCCGAATCACCTCCCCGATCGGTTCGGCGGCCCGTATTGCCGCCAGCACGTGGGCGGGGGCGTAGTCCTCGGCGAAGGACAGCATGCCGGCCAGATCGCCGGGCGGCTCGTGGCCCACCATCCCGAAGACTGTGAAGATCCACGTGTCATTCTCATAGCCAACCAGAAACATCCCGGTGGGCCGGCCCGGCGCGGCGCCAACCAAGACCATCTGCTCAACAGTGCCGGGCGGAATTCGCAACGGCTGGCTGACGTAGCACGTCCGCATGAATATCTGGTCCTCGACCGGACGGTCGTAGCCAAGGCTTTCCAGAAGGTTCGGTGTGTGGGCTCCGCGACCCATCGCGTCGACGACCAGGTCCGCCGTCAACTCCTGTTCGGTGCCGTTGTCGCGGTTGACCACCCGCACGCCGGTGACGCGGTTCCGATCCGCCGACGACGTCATCTCGGCTGCATCCAGCCCGCTCAGGATCGTCACGTTCGGGACCGCCCGCAGTCGCCGCCGGATATGGCAGTCCAGAAACGGCCGGCTCGGAACATACACCGTCATTGCTTGTCGATCCCGTGCCGTACCGACCCGGACCAGCTGATGTCCGCCGACTGACATCCAGACCTTGGACAGATCCCCGTCATCGAGAACGGGTGCACCGGCAGCGGCCAGCTCGTCGAGAATGCCAGGGAAGAGTTCATCGATGATCTGGCCGCCACGTCTGAGCAGGGCATGAACATGCCGGCCCTGGGGCACCCCCCGCCGATTGGTGGGGTCGTCCGGCAAGACGTCGCGTTCCACCACTGACACGGTCTCGTAGAAATCAGCTAGGACCCTGGCGGCGAGCATCCCGCCCATGCTTGCCCCGAGAACAACCGCGTGCTGACCGAGCTTCGCCATCATCACTCCTGACCGTTACTTCGACTTTGGTCAGTGTGGCGAGCACTTTTGGGGTCGGCTTGAGTAGCCGACTACTTAACTTTCGCGGGTGGAGTGGGCGGCTAACGCGCCCGTGGATGGGCCTCGGCCCAGACTTCGCGTAGCGCGTGCACGGTGACCATGGTGTAGATCTGCGTCGTGGTCACCGATGCGTGTCCCAGCAACTCCTGCACCACGCGGACGTCCGCCCCACCCTCCAACAGGTGTGTCGCAAACGAGTGCCGCAGCGTGTGCGGCGAGACGCCTGCGGTGATACCGGCGCGCTCGGCAGCATCCTGCAGGACTTGCCACGCGCTCTGACGCGACAGCCGGCCGCCGCGGGCATTGAGGAAAATGGCCGGCGTACCGCGCCCGCGACGGGCCAATTCGGATCGCCCGCGGACCGTGTAGGCCTCCAGTGCTTGCACAGCGGGCCGTCCGATCGGAACCAGCCGCTGCTTGCCGCCTTTGCCGTGCAGCAGCACCGACCGAGCGTGTGTGTCGATGTCGTCGACGTCGAGTCCGACTGCTTCCGAGATGCGCGCGCCGGTCGAGTACAGCAGCTCGAGCAGTGCGCGGTTACGCAGTGTCAGTGGGCCGTCGGACGGGCTGTCGCCGCCGGCGCCGGCCAACAGGGCCAGGACCTGATCGAGGCTGAGGCTCTTGGGCAGACGCCGCCCCGGTGTCGGTGGCTTGACGGCCTGAGCGACGTCGAATTGGGCCAAGCCTTCGGCTGCGGCGAACCGGTGCAGACCGCGCACAGCGATCAGGGTTCGGGCCGCCGAGACCGCCGACAAGGGCGAGACGCCGGAATCGGGATCGCCGCGGCGCAAGGCCATCAGGAATTCGCTCACGTCGTCCTCGCTGACCTTGGCCAGGTCGTCGACGCCGCGCACGGTGAGGTGCTCGAAGTAGCGGCGCAAGTCGCGGCGATAGGAGCTCAACGTGTTGGCGGCGACTCCCCGCTCGATCGTCAGATGATCAAGGTATCCCTGCAGCTGGCCCTCCAGCGGTGGCGCCAGCGTCGTCATCGGGCCGCCTTTCGCGCTCTGAACGCCGTGGACCGGTCGGTCCATGGCGCATCCACCGGCCGTGGCTCGGCGATGCCCTCGCTGACTGCATAGGCGGCTAAAACACCGGCAACTGCAAGGGAATTCACGATCTCACCGCGGAAAACCCGCTGCACCGCCTCAGTGAGGGGATACCACTGCATGGTCATATCGGCCTCTTCGTCGTGCGATTCGGGCCGGTCCACCTGGCTCAAGCCGGTGGCCAGATAGACCCGCACCGACTCGTCGCTGAAACCGGGTGCGGAATCCAGATCGACCAACAGCTGCCAGGTCTCCGCCTGAAGGCCGGCCTCCTCGCGAAGCTCCCGGGCGGCGCTCAGATACGGGGCCTCCCCGTCGACGTCGAGTAGTCCGGCGGGCAACTCCCACAGCCGTCGGCCGAAGGGGTGGCGATACTGGTAGACCATCGGGATTCGGCCGTCGTCGTCCATGGCGACGATCGCGACCGCGCCAAAGTTCTCGATGACTTCTCGGGTCGCGATCTTGCCACCGGGCATCCTTACCTGGTCGGCGCGCAACGCGAAAATCGTTCCCACATGCAAGCTTTCGGACGAGGTCGTCTCGAATACGTGTTCACCCACGGGTAACAGGTTCGGGCTCAGACAGCGACGGCTCTGCGCCATCGTGTTGCTCGCTGCCGTTGGCTCGCCGCTCGGGCATCTCCAGGGACAGCCGCTCGCCCGCCTTGTACTCGATTGCCGCGCCGATGAAACCGGTGAACAGCGGATGCGGTCGGGTCGGCCGGCTCTTGAGTTCGGGATGGGCCTGGGTGCCGACGACGAATGAGTGCATCTCCGGCGGATACTCGACGAACTCGACCAAGTGCCCGTCGGGAGACGTCCCGGAGAATTTCAGGCCGCTTTCGGCGATGCGGTCCCGGTAGGCGTTGTTGACCTCATAGCGATGCCGATGCCGCTCGGAAACCTCCGTCGACTGATAGGCCTGGGCGACAATGGAATCCGGCTCCAGCACGGCCGGATATGCTCCCAGCCGCATGGTGCCGCCGAGGTCAGCTTCGCCGGCGACGATCTCTTCCTGATCGGCCATCGTGGAGATCACCGGGTCGGGGGTGTCCGGGTCGAATTCGGCGGAGTTGGCCTCGGTCAGGCCGACGGACCGTGCGGCCTCGATCACGATGCACTGCATGCCCAGGCACAGCCCCAATATGGGCAGCCCGCGGGCCCGTGCATGCGAGATAGCGCCGATCTTGCCCTCGATTCCCCGGATGCCGAAGCCACCGGGGATCAGCACACCGTGGACGTCCTCGAGCACCGAGGCTGCTCCACCCGGCGTCTCGCAGTCATCGGAGCCCACCCAGCGGATCTCCACCTTGGCTCGGTGCTTGAAGCCCGCCGCCCGTAACGCCTCGCTCACCGAGAGATAGGCGTCCGAGAGGTCGACGTACTTGCCCACCAAGGCAATTCGCACAGTCTCCTGCGGATCATGCACTCGGCGCAGCAGGTCGTCCCATTCGGTCCAGTCGACGTCACGGAACGGGAGGTGAAGCCGGCGGACGACGTATGCGTCCAGCTCCTCGCGGTGCAACACCTTCGGGATGTCGTAGATCGAGGGTGCGTCGGGCGTGGAGATGATGCCGTCGATGTCCACGTCGCACATGAGCGCGATCTTGTTCTTCAGCGGCTCAGGCACGTCGCGGTCGCAGCGCAGGATCAACGCGTCCGGGGTGATACCGATGCTGCGCAGCGCGGCGACCGAGTGCTGGGTGGGCTTGGTCTTGAGTTCTCCCGACGGCGCCAGGTACGGGATCAGCGACACGTGCAGGAAGAACACGTTCTCCCGGCCGATGTCGTGGCGAACCTGCCGCGCCGCTTCGAGGAAGGGCTGCGACTCGATATCCCCGACGGTGCCGCCGATCTCGGTGATGACGACGTCGGGACGCCTCCCGTCGGCGTCCGGCTCGGCCATGGCCAAGATGCGGCGCTTGATCTCGTCGGTGATGTGCGGGATGACCTGAACGGTGTCACCGAGGTATTCGCCGCGGCGCTCCTTGGCGATGACCGTCGAATAGACCTGTCCGGTCGTGACATTCGCCGAACCGGACAGATCGCGGTCGAGGAAGCGCTCGTAGTGGCCGACGTCGAGGTCGGTCTCGGCACCGTCCTCGGTGACGAACACCTCGCCGTGCTGGAACGGGTTCATGGTGCCCGGGTCGACGTTGAGGTAGGGATCGAGCTTCTGCATCGTCACCTGCAGCCCGCGGGCGGTCAGCAACTGTCCGAGGCTGCTCGCGGTCAGTCCCTTGCCGAGCGACGAGACGACCCCGCCGCTGACGAAGAGATGCTTGGTGGCGGTCTGCGGATGCTTACGCAATGTGGCGACCTCCGTGAAGACGGCGCAGGGCTAGCCTCTGTTGAGGGCTGTTTTCCAGCTTTGGGCCTGCCGACCCACGGAAACCCACCCTAACAAACACTCAGCGACCTCGTCGCTAACACGCCCGGCGGCGCGGCTACTGAGCGACGGTGAGCCCGGTATTGCGGCGGCCGGTGCCGTACTGGCCGGTCCGACCACCGTTGATCAAGTCGGCGGCGCCGAGCACCGCGGTGACCCGACCGGATTCGGCGTCGAGATCGTCGACAGTGCTGATCACCGGGGTCACCGTGGCGTCGGCGCGGGCCACACCGACCGCGGCAGGACCGTCCGAGGAGCCGTCGCGACCGGCCAGGACCACGCCTGACCCGTGCGGTGCGAGCGCTGCGGAGAACCGGGCCACGCTGACGCCCTGGTTACCGGCGTCGTTGCTCAGCGAGCCGCCGGTGATGACCGCGGCGGCGTTCGCCGCACCGACGTGCTGGTTGCCGTAGCCGATGAAACCGGTGTCGCGCAGTGCTGCCAGCACGGTGTCGCGCTGCGCATCGTCTACCGGTGGGACCGCCGGATCCCGGTTGATCAGCAGCGCAATTCCCAGCAGGTCGCCGGCTTGGGAGCCTTGGTCGACTAATTTGGTGCTCAACTGGGCGCCCGCGGGGAGAACCGACGCGTTGACCACTGAGCGCAGTTTCTCCGCGGAGTTGGCGTCGACGAACTCCTGCGTCAACGACACCGTGCCGGTGACGGCTCCCCCGGCCTGTCCGATGATCTTCGACACCGCGTCGACGTCTTCGTCGTTCGCGTCGGGCGCGCGGAATATCACCATCGACTTTCCGTTCAGCGCGTCATGCACCATCCGGCCCGCCATCTGGGCGTCGAAAGCGTTGGCAGAACCGAGCTTTCCGTTCAGAACGTTCTTCTCGTCGTTGAGCGAGTCGACCTGCTTGTGCAGATTCCGGGTTTCGTCGCGCAATCCGGACGTGATGGTGTTGGAGAGGAGCCCGGAGCCGAGCACCACGCCGACCGCCAGTGCCAGGAACACTGCGGCCAGCGAAATCGCGTGCTGACGTAGAGATATCACGTCGCCACCGTCCTAATGGATGAAGCGCTGGATCCAGATCAAGAAGTGATTCCAGTACTGAGCGATCCAGTGCAACACCACGGTGTCGGTACGCGACACCCACAGCGCGGCGATCACCGAGATCAGCATCGTCAAGACCAGCAACGCGATCGCGCCACCTGAAATCCGGTTGTGGTACAGCGTGGCAACAGCTTTGGCGTCCACGACTTTCTCCCCGACCCGCAACCGGGTGAGGAAGGTCGAGGGGTTGCTGTCCTGACGGGTTCGGTCGAAGAAGGTCTCGATGTTGGCGCGGTGGCCGGCGGTCACCAGCAGCGCGGCACCGTGATGATCGGCCAAGAGCAGCGCCAAGTCAGCCGGTGACCCCGCGGCAGGGAACGTCATCGCCCCGACACCGAGGTCCTGGATGCGTTCCAGGCCTGGCGCGTGGCCGTCGGCGTCGGCGGGCAGCACGACCTGCGCACCGCTCTTGAGGACTTCGGTGCTCAAGTTGCTCGGGTCGCCGACGATGAGTTGTGGGCGGTATCCGGCTTGGCGCAACACATCTGCGCCGGAGCCGACGCCGATCAGGACGGGCTGGTATTCCTTGATGAAGGGCTTGAGGCGCTTGAGGTCGTCAGCGGCGTCGTCCTCGTCGGCGACTACGACGACGTGCCGGCGGCGCAGTTCGATGTCGACGTCGGGAATGCCGATCCCGTCGATCAACAGTGGGCTCTCGCTTCGGATGAACTCAATGGTGTTGCCGGCGAACGCTTCCAGGTGGGCGACCAGCCCACTCTTGGCTTCCTGCATCAGCTCGGCGATTTCTTCGTCGGTCCGCTCGGTGCCGTGGATCAGTCGGCGGTCGCCGGCGTACACGCCACCGTTGTAGAGGCGCACTTTCGAGCCGTCTTTGATCTTCTTGAAAACGTCGGTGCCGGTCTCGTCGATCAAGGTGACACCGTTGGCCAGCAGCACTTCGGGTCCCAGGTTCGGGTAGCGGCCCGACACCGACGGGGATGCGTTGATGACGGCGGCGATCTCGGCGTCGACGAGCGCATCGGCCGTGATCCGGTCCAGGTCCAGGACATCGAGGACGGCGATATCGCCGGGGCACACCCGCCGCAGCAGCCGGTCGATGTCACGGTCGACCCGTGCGGTGCCGACGACGCCTGGCCGCGAGGTGTTGCGGGACAACAATGAGGACAAGGTGGTGGTCACGCTCATGGAGGCGATTCTGTCGGTGAACCCGACTGCCAACGGGGAGGCGCGCCGTAACAAGAGCCTCAGAAGTTATATCTTGTCACATCTGTCACAAGGTCGGATGCAGTATTTAGGTCGCAATCCGGTCACGGTCCGCGGCCTCCAGGAGTTCGCGGGCATGGGCACGCGCTGAATCCGAATCACCTAGCCCGGCCAGCATTCTCGCCAGCTCGGCAACCCGGTCGTCCGCGTCGAGGCGTCGCACCCCGCTGGCGCCGTTTTTCCCGTTGCTATCGACCATGAGGTGTATGTCAGCGTAGGCAGCGACCTGCGGCAGATGCGTCACCACGATGACTTGCCGGTTACGGGCCAACCGGGCCAGTCGCCGACCGATCTGCACCGCCGCCCGGCCTCCGACGCCCGCGTCGACCTCGTCGAACACCATCGTGGTGCCTGTCATCGCCGCCGCCAGTACCACCTCGAGGGCGAGCATCACCCGCGACAGCTCGCCGCCTGACGCGCTCTTGGCCAGCGGTAGCACCGTCATACCGCGGTGCGCGGCGAAACCGAACTCGACCTGGTCGACGCCGTCGCCACCGGCGTGGGCCCGGGTGCCGGAGGCAAGCGTCAGCGCGGCCGGATCGTCGCTACCGGCCGGCATGGTCGACACCTCGATGGTGAATTCGGCATCGGCCATCGCCAAACCCGACAGTTCGGTGGTGACTTGCTTGGCCAGCCGCTTGGCGGCCTGGCTGCGTACCTTGCTGAGTTCGCTTGCCGCATCAGCTAATTGGAGTGCCAATTCGTCGACTCGACGTTGCAGACCGGCCAGCGCCTCTTCGGAAACATCCAGGTGCGCCAGCCGATCTCGCGCCTCGCCCGCCCACTGCAGTACACCGTCGATGTCGGCGGCGTATTTGCGGGTCAGCGTGCGCAGCTGGGCCTGCCGCGCGAGTTTGGTGTCCAACGTGCTGGCGTCAGCGGGCAATTCGCCCAGGTAGCCACCGAGCTCACGCGCGGCGTCGCCGACGACCGTGAGCGCGTCCTCGAGCTGGGTGGCTAACGCACGCAGCGTCGCGTCGTCGGTCGACTGCAGGGCCGTCTTGGCCCGCGCCAAACTGTCCGCTGCCGATACGGGCTGTCCGCTCGGGTCGGCGGAGGCGTCGTCGCCCAGCCCGGACAGGGCGACGCGGGCCCCGGATGCGGCCTCGCGCAGCGCGTCCAGTTCCGAGAGCCGACGGATGTCGGCGATCAGCGCATCGTCCTCACCGGGTGCGGGGTCGATGGTGTCGATCTCGTGCAGTGCGAACTTGAGCCGATCGGCCTCCTGCGCCAATTCGCGGGCCCGATTGCTCCGGTCGACGAAGTCGCGGCGCGCCGACTGCCATGCGTCCCGCAGTTTGCGATAGCGCTCCAGTCGGGTGTCGACATCTGCGAACCGGTCCAGCGCCCCGCGTTGCTCGTCGGGTCGCATCAGCCGCAACTGGTCGTTTTGCCCGTGCAGCGTCAGCAGCTCGGTGGTGAATCCGCTCAGTGATTTGGCAGGCACGCTGCGGCCGCCGAGGTATGCGCGCGACGGTCCTTCGCGGCTGACTGAACGCAACGCGATGATGCTGCCGTCCTCGTCGCGTTCGGCCCCCGAGGCGTCCAGCATCTCGTCGAGCTGCGCCACCGCCTTCTCGTCGAGATCAGCAGTGGTGAACCGCCCTTCGACGACGGCCCGCTCGGCCCCCGAGCGGACCCTGTTGGCGTCGGCGCGGGCCCCGCCGAGCAGGTGCAGGCTGGTGACCACCATGGTCTTGCCGGTACCGGTCTCCCCGGTCAAAACCGTTAGGCCGCGGTCGAATTCGGCTGTCGCGGCGCTGATGGCGCCTAACGATTCGATCCGAATTTCCGATAGCACTGTTACCGTCCGCGCCAGCCGATGACCGGCAGACGGAATTTGCGGACCAGGCGGTCGGTGAACGGCGCGCTGTCCAGCCGGGCCCATTTCACCGATACGTCGCAGCGCTGCACCTCCAACCGCGCGCCGGCGGGCACCCGCATCTCGCGGCGTCCGTCGCAGAACACCAGGGCGTCGTGCCCGTCGGCCTCGATCTCGACCGCGATGCGGGCGTCTGGGCTGGTCACCATCGGCCGAGCGAACAACGCGTGCGCGTTGTTCGGCACCACCAGCAGCGCCTCCAGGTCGGGCCACATGATGGGTCCACCCGCCGAAAATGCGTACGCCGTGGACCCCGTCGGTGTCGACACCAGTACCCCGTCGCACCCGAACGTCGACACCGGGCGCCCATCGACCTCAAGGACGACGCCGAGCACTCCTAGCCGCGGACCTTTTTCCAGGCTTGCCTCGTTGAGCGCCCACCCGCGCGCGACGACCTCGCCCTTGAGTCGCACGGTGATATCCAACGTCAGACGCTCTTCGAGGCGGTAGCTGCGCGCCACCACATGCTCGAGAACGCTGTCGATGGCCTCCGTCTCGGCCTCGGCGAGGAAGCCGATGCGACCCAGGTTCATGCCCAGCACCGGCACGTTCGCGTTGCGCGCAAGCTCGGCGGCTCGCAGGAACGTGCCGTCGCCACCCAGACCGATGACCAGCTCGCAGCCGTCGGCAGCGTCGGGGTCGGCGTCGACGAGCGCGATATCGACGCCCAGCGCGCGCATATCGTCCGGTCCCAGCGGCACCGGTCCGCGATCGACAGCCTCGGCGGACAGCACGCGAAGGCCAATATTGTTGTCACTCAACACTTTCTCGACCCGACGGGCGGTCTCAGTAGCTTCCGCGCGCCCGGTGTGAACAATCAGCAGGACGGTGCGCTCACTCGTCATTGCGGACCCGCCTCAATCGCGACGCGGACCGCACATTCCAGCTCATCAGCAGACAGACCCCGATCGGTTTCGGCGCGCAACCACAGGAAGTATTCAACGTTGCCCGATGGGCCCGGGAGCGGGCTCGGCGTGACCCCGACCGTGTGCCAACCGAGCTCGCCGGCGCGACGCGCGACGGTGAGCACGGCACCCGCCCGTAACTCCGAACTGTGCACCACCCCGCCGGCTCCCACCTGACCCTTACCCACCTCGAACTGCGGCTTCACCATGGGAACGATATCCGCGTCGGGCGAGGCGCATCCAGTCAGAGCGGGCAACACCGTGGTCAGCGAGATGAACGACAGGTCAGCGACGACCGCCTCGACCGGGCCGCCGGTGACGTCGGGCGTGAGCTCTCGCGCATTGGTCCGCTCGACGACCACCACTCGTGGGTCTGATCGAAGCGACCAGGCCAGCTGGCCGTAGCCGACGTCGACGGCGACCACTTCACGGGCCCCGCGATCCAGCAGGACTTCGGTGAATCCGCCCGTCGAGGCGCCCGCGTCCAAGCAGCGTCGACCCTCCACACCGATACCGAAGGCGTCCAGCGCACCGATGAGTTTGTGGGCGCCACGAGACACCCAGCCGCGTTCCGTCTCGCCGATGACTTTCAGCGCGGCGGTCGCCGCAACGGCAGTGCCGGGCTTGACCGCGGGCATCCCGTCGATGCTGACCTTGCCCGCGCCGATCAACTCCGCGGCCTGCTGGCGGGAGCGAGCCAGTCCTCGACGGACCAGCTCGGCATCAACACGGGTGCGCCGGGGCACAGCGGACTCAGGCCTTCTCCGCCGACTCCAGAGCCTGCACCAGCATGTCGTGCGCCTCAGAAAGCCGGCGCGCGAGCTCTTCGAGATCGGCTTCGGTGGGCATCTTCTCGGAGTTCGCCGGATCGGGCAGCTCGGCGAGCAGGGCGTCGATCCGTGCGCGAATCTCTTCTGGGTCGGTACTCATCGCTGTTCTACGCTATCGGATTTAGGTCAGGGACCACCGTTGCAGGGCGTCGCGGGCGCTGTCGTCGCCGGCCTTGATGGTCACGGTTGATCCGTCCAAGCCGCTCGACCACACCGCGTTGGCGACGGCGCGAACAATCGAGAGCCCATCGCCCGCGTCGTCCTCGGCCGCGCTGCTGACCGTTATCGAGGCGTCCCCGGTGTCGATGTGCCACCCCGATTGCGCGGCCACCGCGAGCGCGTCCGCGTTCTCGTGCAGCGACCGGAGGTCGTGACCGATGAATGTCGCGCGCTGTTCGCGGATGGCATGGACCGCGTCGCGCGCGGAATTGACCCCCGTGAGCACCATCAGGCTGGGCAGCCCGGCGGCGTTGGCGCCGGCGATATCGGTGTTCATCCGGTCACCGACTACGAGTGGAGTCTGAAAGTCGCCGCGCGCCAACGCATCGAGCAACAATGTCGGTGCCGGCTTGCCCGCGACCTGCGGCTCGGCGTCGGTCGCTGCTTTCAACGCGGCCACCATGGAACCGTTGCCGGGCAGCAGACCGCGCTCGGTCGGCAGGGTGGCGTCGACATTGGCGGCCACCCATAGCGCGCCGGCCCGAATGGCCAGCGCCGCCTCGGCCAGGATGGCCCACCCGGTTTCCGGAGAGTGGCCTTGGACCACGGCGTCGGGTTTGTCGTCGTAGCTGCGCACCGGCCGCAGGCCGACGGCCGTGATCTCGGCGGCCAGCGACTCGGTGCCGACGACCAGCACCCGTGACCCGGGTTCCAGCTGGTCGGCCAGAACGTGGGCGGCGCTTTGCGCGCTGGTGACGACATCCTCAGCGGTCGCCGGGAGGCCGATGTCGTGCAAATGGCCGGCGACCTGGTCCGCGCTGCGCGATGCATTATTGGTGACGAATAGCTTTCTGCCCGCGGCCTTTTCCAGCGACTCGGCCGCGCCGTCGGTCAGCTCATGACCGCGGAACACCGTCCCGTCCAAGTCGAGTAGCAGGCAATCATATTCCTGCGCAAGCGTTCCCACGTCAGCCGAGCTCGCTCACTCGATCCTCGGCATCGGTGACACCCTCGACGTCGGCCTCGGCGGCGTGCAGAAACCATTGCAACGCTTCGTCTCCGCGATCGAGCGTCAGCAGGGTGTCTGCGTACGCGTAGAACAGCCGGGCAGCGATCGTCCCGGTGCGGGTCGGGTCCAATTGCGGGGTGGACAAGATGTTGAGAGCCTGCTCGAGCTGACCGAGGTCTGCGCGCGCGCCCGCTGTGACGATGCGCATTTCGTCGGCTTCGTC
>NZ_DATNJW010000526.1:0-2593 GCF_035603715.1 Mycobacterium sp.
CCCATGCTTTTCATGGGCGAGGAGTGGGGAGCGTCGACGCCGTTCCAGTTTTTCAGCTCCCACCCGGAACCCGAGCTGGCCCGCGCTACCGCCGAGGGCCGCAAAAAGGAATTCGCCGACCACGGGTGGGACGCCGACGACATCCCCGATCCGCAGGACCCGCAGACCTTCCATCGCTCCAAGCTGGACTGGTCCGAGCCCGACGCCGAGCAGCATGCAAAATTGCTCCAGCTATATCGTGATTTGATTGCCCTGCGGCGCAACGAAACCGATCTGGCCGATCCGTGGCTGCCGCGGCTCGTGATCGACTATGACGAAGACGCCCGATGGATCGTCATGCGCCGCGGTCGATTGGCAGTGGCCTGCAATCTGGGCGCCGAGTCGGTGCGTGTCCCGTTCGCCGGCGAACTCGTGCTGTGCTCCGACGCCGCCGACGTCGGCGACGAGAGCACCGCGTTGGCTCCGCACTCGTTCGTGATCCTGCGCGCTGTGGATAACTGACTACCGGCACCGTCCGCAACCGCCGATGATGCGCGGATGAGCCATTCTGAGCTGTTACCGATCCCGCCCATCCATACCGCGTGCGATCCGGTCAACTCGATCGAAGATCTGCGAGAGCGGTGGCGAGCGCTCATGGGGCCGTTGAGTTTTGGGACACGGCTACTGTGGTTTGGCTTGATCGGGCCGGACCGCTGCTTTGGCCTGAAGATCAGCCGGGTACCGATCCGCCCCCGTCCCCGGGGTCCGATTGTGTGGAACCTGATGTCATCGCTGCGGACGCTGCTCGACGACCTGGAGCCGGGTACCACCGCGGCCTTGCTGTTGTCGGGGCCCGGACGCGGACCGATCTCGACCATCGAACTGCTGTGGTCGAAGTCGCTGACCGACATGGCCGCGCGCTTCGCCGTCCCCCTGGAGCCGATCTTTCGCGCCAACGACGAATCGATCGCACTGTTGGGCTAGCGCAGGCCGATCAGGTAGCTTTCGCGCATGAGTGAAATCGACTACGGCGCCAGAGCCCGTCTCGATTACATCGAAACGCAACTCAAGGCGCTGTTCCCCGAAGGCTACGTGCCCTTCGCGGAGGCGAGTACCTCCGGGATGCCGACCGCAGTCGTCGCGCTCGCCCGCGCGGGCAACATGATTGCCGCGATCAAGGAATACCGCAGCATCACCGGCGCCGGGTTGGCCGAGGCGAAGCAGGCCGTCGAAGCGATGCGGTAAGCGGCGCTGAACCTCACGCGCCTACAACAGATAGCGGTAGGCCGGCGAACCCGGTTCGATCGCCTCGATCTGCATCTCCGTGCCCCGCATGCGTTCCAACAGGCCGTCCAGGCCGGCGGCCGAGCCCAACTCGATACCCACCAGCGCTTCACCGGTCTCCCGGTTGTTGCGCTTGACGTACTCGAACAGCGTGATGTCGTCGTTCGGACCGAGCACGCCGTCGAGGAAGCGGCGCAGCGCGCCGGGCTCTTGCGGGAAATCGACCAGAAAGTAGTGCTTGAGCCCGAGGTGGACCAGCGACCGCTCGAGTATTTCGCCGTACCGCGACACGTCGTTGTTACCGCCCGACACCAAGCACACCACCGTGGAACCCGGCTCGATGTCGGCTTCCAATAAGCCCGTCACCGCGAGCGCACCCGCCGGCTCGGCGATGATCCCCTCGTTTTGATACAGGTCGAGCATCGCCGTGCACACCGCGCCCTCGTCGACGGTGGTGATCGACACCATGTTGCCCGCGGCGGCCAGGGCGGCGTAAGTCAGCCGGCCGGCCCGGCTCACCGCGGCGCCATCGACGAACTGGTCGACATGGTCAAGGGTCACCGGACCGCCGTTGGCCAGCGCGGCCATCATCGCGGCGGCACCGGCCGGCTCGATACCGAGCACGGAGGTCTTGCTGGTCCGCTCGGCGAGGTAGGTGGTGATGCCGGCAATGCACCCGCCACCACCGACGGGAACCACCACCAAGTCAGGCTCGGCATCGAGCTGGCTCAGGATCTCGACGGCGATCGTGCCCTGGCCGGCCATGGTGCGCGGGTCGTCGTACGGCGGAACCAACGTCGCCCCGGTGCGCTCGACGTCGGCGAGCGCGGCCTCGGCCGCCAGATCGTAAGTCGTACCGCCCACAATCAGCTCGATGAACTCCCCGCCGTGGTAGCGGATGCGGTCGCGCTTCTGCTTCGGCGTCTTGGCCGGCACGTAGACGCGGCCGCGAATACCGAGCGTGCGGCAGGCGTAGGCGAAGCCCTGGGCGTGGTTGCCCGCCGATGAGCACACCACGCCGGCGGCGACCTCCTGGTCGGACAGCTGGACCAGCAGGTTGTAGGCACCGCGCAGCTTGTAGGAGCGCACGGTCTGCAGGTCTTCGCGCTTGAGGTAGACGTTCGCCCCGGTGGTCGCGGACAACCGGTCGGAAAGCTGGAGAGGTGTGGGCGTGACCACGCCGGCGATTCGCGCCGCCGCACCGTCGACATCGGCCGCTGACAGCGGCCCATTACCCGTGCTCGGGCTCTGACTCAGTTCGGCGGACACCGGTCAATGGTGCCACCAAGCTGCAAATTCAGTGCACAGGGGTGAGCACAAAGACCGGAAT
>NZ_DATNJW010000527.1:0-2827 GCF_035603715.1 Mycobacterium sp.
CAGCGCCGCGAAGACCGGCTCGGATTGCTCGTGGGACGGCAGCGACTCGGTCTTCGCGGCGCTGGGCGGCGGCCAGGGAATCTTCTTGGTCTTTTCCTCGCTGGCGGCTTCGGTGGTCGCTTCGCCTTCCTGGCTGTAGGCCGTCGGCGCGTCGTGTTCGCGTTCGGCGGTCGCAACCGACGTCGACTGCTCCTCCGGCCAGGCGGCACCCTCACCGGTGGCCTGCTCCGACCGGACCGCGGCGAACACGTCGGTGTCGGCGCGATCCTCGTCGCCACCTCGGGCGCCGCTCTGCGGATGGTAGGCGCCCGTACGGTCAACCCGCCAGCGGCCAATGGCAACCCCGCTGATCGCGCCCAGGAACACCACCAACGCGGTGAAGGCCGCGAACGTGGTCAGCTCGTTGATCAGCCCTCCGACGTACACCGCTTTGTAGAACACCGAGATCAGCCAGGTCACCGCACCGCTGAGCAGCCCGGCAACCAGACCGGCCAGCAGCCACGTCATCGCCAGATCTTCGCGACGGTCCGGGTCGGGGTTGCTTGCGGCGTCCTCGCGGCCGTCGATCACGCCCCAGGCGACCACGCCGATGATGAACAGAAGAAGCAGCGCGATGCTGATCAGTGTGGCCTGCGTCTGCCACACGCTGATCAACGTTCCCTGAAACAGCCGAACGACGACCATCGCGGCGCCGAACACGACCCCGCGCAGCATCCAGTTAGTCATGGGGCCACAGCGTAGCGAGTAGCGTCACCTGGCGTGACACATTCCCAGCGGCGAGCCGCACTCGCAGCTCGAATTCGGGACGCCGGGCTGGACGCGATGCTGGTCACAGACCTGATCAACGTTCGCTATCTGTCCGGCTTCACCGGGTCCAATGCCGCTCTGCTGGTGTTCGCGGACGATCATGGCGCCGTTTTGGCCACCGACGGTCGCTACCGCACCCAGGCCGCGCAGCAGGCGCCCGATCTGGAAGTGGCCATCGAGCGGGCCTGCGGGCGTTACCTCGCCGGGCGGGCCGCGGCCAGCGGGGCGCAGCGGGTGGGTTTCGAAAGCCACGTGGTCACGGTGGACGCCTACGACGCGCTGGCCGCCGCGTCGGCTGAGGCCGGCGGCAGCGAGTTGGTCCGAGCCGCACAGACCGTGGAGGCGCTGCGCGAGGTCAAAGACGCCGGGGAGGTGGCGCTGCTGCGGCTGGCCTGCGAAGCCGCCGACGCCGCCCTGACCGACCTGATCGCGCGCGGCGGCCTGCGGCCGGGGCGCACCGAGCTCGAGGTGGCCCGCGAGCTGGAGGCGCTGATGCTGGACCACGGCGCCGACGGTGTCTCGTTCGAGACCATCGTGGCGGCTGGGGCGAATTCGGCGATCCCGCATCACCGGCCCACCGAGGCGGTGCTGGCCGCCGGGGACTTCGTCAAAATCGATTTCGGCGCCCTGGTCGGCGGCTATCACTCCGACATGACCCGCACCTTCGTGCTGGGCAAGGCCGCCGACTGGCAGCTGGAGATATACCAGCTGGTCAGCGACGCGCAACGAGCCGGCCGGGTTGCGCTGGAAGCCGGCGCCGGCCTGGCCGACGTGGACGCGGCGGCGCGCGAGGTGATCGTCGACGCCGGGCACGGCGCGCACTTCGGTCATGGTCTCGGCCATGGGGTGGGACTGCAAATCCATGAAGCGCCGGGGATCAACGCCACCGCCGCCGGTACACTACGTGCGGGCTCTGTGGTCACCGTGGAGCCCGGCGTCTATTTGCCGGACCGCGGCGGCGTCCGCATCGAGGACACGCTGGTTGTGGCTGACGAAACCTCCGGGCACGCACCGGAATTGCTCACCCGGTTCCCCAAGGAACTGGCGATCTTGTAGGAGATTCACCGACTGTGGCAAGCACTGCCGATTTCAAGAACGGACTCGTGCTGGTGATCGATGGCCAGCTATGGCAGATCATCGAGTTCCAGCACGTCAAGCCCGGCAAGGGTCCGGCGTTCGTCCGCACCAAGCTGAAGAACGTGCTCTCCGGGAAGGTCGTCGACAAGACCTACAACGCCGGGGTGAAGGTGGAGACCGCGACAGTGGACCGCCGTGACACCACCTACCTCTACCGCGACGGCACCGACTTCGTGTTCATGGACAGCCAGGACTACGAGCAGCACCCGTTGCCGGAGTCGCTGGTCGGTGACGACTCCCGGTTCTTGCTCGAGGGACTGCCGGTGCAGGTGGCGTTCCACAATGGCGCGCCGCTGTACATCGAGCTGCCGGTGACCGTCGAATTGGTGGTCACGCACACCGAGCCGGGTCTGCAGGGTGATCGATCCAGCGCCGGCACCAAGCCGGCGACCGTGGAGACTGGCGCCGAGCTCCAGGTTCCGCTGTTCATCAACACCGGCGACAAGCTGAAGGTCGACTCCCGCGACGGCAGCTATCTGGGACGTGTCAACGCGTGAGCCGGCCCGTCCGGGGACGGCACCAGGCACGTAAGCGCGCCGTCGATTTGTTGTTCGAAGCCGAGGCTCGTGGCTTGACCCCGGCCGAGGCGGCGGATGCCCGCATCGCGCTGGCGGAGGCCAAACCCGATGTGGCGCCGCTGAACCCATACACGGTGACGGTGGCTCGTGGCGTCACCGAGCACGCCGCGCACGTCGACGACTTGATCGCATCGCACCTGCAGGGCTGGACGCTGGAACGGCTGCCCGCCGTGGATCGGGCCATCCTGCGTGTCGCGGTGTGGGAGCTGCTGCACGCTGACGACGTGCCCGCGCCGGTCGCGGTCGACGAGGCGGTCGAGCTGGCCAAAGAGCTGTCCACCGACGACTCGCCCGGGTTCGTCAAC
>NZ_DATNJW010000528.1:0-6416 GCF_035603715.1 Mycobacterium sp.
GCTGATGGTGCCGCAGACGGTGACTGTCACGTTCATGCTGATCTGGCTGATCACGAACTACCACTGGTCGATCTCCTCGGCAGGAGCCCTCGTCACACTGTCGCAGCTACTCGGTGCGGTGGGCCGCGTCCTGGTCGGCCGGTGGTCCGACCGGGTCGGGTCGCGGCTGCGTCCGGTCCGGATCATGGCGGTGGTCGGGGTCCTGGTGCTTGCCGGTCTGGCGCTCGCCGACCACCTGCGCTCGTCGATCGCCGT
The DNA here is from genome assembly GCF_035603715.1 of Mycobacterium sp. GTDB lineage: Bacteria > Actinomycetota > Actinomycetes > Mycobacteriales > Mycobacteriaceae > Mycobacterium. The sequence continues at coordinate 256 of NZ_DATNJW010000528.1, forward strand.
GCCGCTGATGGTCGCGGCCGCAGTGGTCGCAGTGCTCGACAACGGGCTGGAATCGACCGCGGTCACCGAGTACGCCGGCCCGTTCTGGAGTGGGCGTTCGCTGGGCCTGCAGAACACCTATCAACGTTTGATGGCGGCGGGTGCGCCGCCGGTGTTCGGTGAGCTGATCGCCGACCACAGCTATCCGCCCGCATTTCTAATCTGCGGGCTGTTCCCGCTGCTGGCGGTGCCGATCGTGCCGGCCAACACGTTGCCGCCGGGTCTGGAAACTAGAGCGCGGACGCGATCCTTTCGCCGACTTCGGCGGTGGATATCTTTCCGGTCGGGCGACTGGCCAGATGGGAGGCCACGGCCCGGTCCACTCGCGCGGCGGCAGCGTCTTCGCCGACGTGGGAAAGCAGCAGCGCCACCGACATGATCGCGGCGGTTGGATCCGCGATTCCCTGACCGGCGATGTCGGGTGCGCTGCCGTGTACCGGTTCGAACATCGACGGGTTGGTCCGGGTGGCGTCGATATTTCCGCTGGCGGCCAAGCCGATACCGCCGCAGACCGCGGCGGCCAGGTCGGTGATGATGTCGCCGAACAGGTTGTCGGTGACGATGACGTCGAAGCGCCCGGGGTCGGTGACCAGGTGGATGGTCGCGGCGTCGACGTGCTGGTAGGCCACCTCGACATCCGGATACTTCTCGCCGACCTCCTGCACGGTCCGTGACCACAGGGATCCGGCGAATGTCAGCACATTCGTCTTGTGCACCAACGTCAGATGCTTGCGGCGCAGCTGAGCGCGCCCGAACGCGTCTTCTACGACGCGGCGGACGCCGAACGCCGTGTTGATGCTGACCTCGGTCGCCACTTCATGTGCGGTGCCGACGCGGATCGCTCCGCCAGTCCCGGTGTACGGACCCTCCGTGCCCTCGCGGACCACTACGAAATCGATGTCCGGGTTGCCCGCGAGCGGGCTGCTGACGCCCGGATACAGCCGGCCCGGTCGCAAGTTCACATGGTGGTCCAGCTCGAATCGCAGGCGTAACAGCAGACCTCGCTCCAGCACACCGCTGGGCACCGACGGATCACCGATCGCGCCCAACAGGATTGCGTCGTGGGCCCGCAGTTCGGCGACGGTGGTCTCGGGCAGGACTTCGCCGGTGGCGTGGAATCGCTTGGCGCCCAGGTCATAATGCGTCTTCTCGACGCCGGGCAACACCGTGTCGAGAATCTTCACCGCTTCGGCGACAACCTCCGGGCCGATCCCGTCACCCGGGATTACCGCGAGCTTCACGACAGGTCAACCACTTCGAGCTTGTTGGCCGCCACGGCGGAGCCGATCTCGGCGCGAACCTCGGCGGGGACATCGCGGTCCAGCCGCAGCAGGATCGTCGCACCGGGCCCCTCGGCATCCTCGGAGAGCTGGGCGGCCTGGATGTTGACCCCTGCGGTACCCAGCAGCGTGCCGATCTTGCCCAGCGCCCCAGGCTGATCGGCGTAGTTGATGACGAGGTAGATGCCCTGGGCCCGCAGATCGAAGTTGCGGCCGTTGATCTGCACGATCTTCTCGACCTGCTGGGGACCCGACAGCGCGCCGGCCACGTTGACGACTGAACCGTCAGCGGCCACGGCGCGAACATCGACAACGCTGCGGTGGTTGGGGCTTTCGGTGGCGGTGCTGATGTCGGCGGCCACGCCGCGCTCCTCGGCGATCGCCGGGGCGTTGACGAACGTCACCTGGTCCTCGATCACCGCAGAGAACAAGCCGCGTAAGGCCGAAAGTCGAAGCACCTCAACATCTTCGCCGGCCAACTCGCCGCGGACCTGCACCGACAACGACCCGGGAAGTTCGTCGCTGAGCGCACCGGCCAGCAAACCGAGCTTGCGCACCAGATCAAGCCACGGTGCCACCTCTTCGTTGACCACGCCGCCGCCGACGTTGACGGCGTCGGGGACGAACTCCCCCGCCAGCGCGAGCTTGACGCTGGCCGCGACGTCGGTGCCGGCCCGGTCCTGGGCCTCTTCGGTCGAGGCGCCAAGGTGCGGCGTCACCACGACCTGGGACAGCTCGAACAGCGGGCTGTCGGTGCACGGCTCTTTGGAGTACACGTCGAGACCGGCGGCGCGAACGTGCCCGCTGGTGATGGCGTCGGCCAGCGCGGCCTCGTCGATCAGCCCGCCGCGGGCGGCGTTGACGATGATCACGCCCGGCTTGGTTTTCGCCAACGCCTCTTTGTCGATCAGCCCTGCCGTCTCAGGGGTTTTCGGCAGGTGCACCGAGATGAAGTCGGCGCGGCCGAGCAGCTCGTCGAGCGACAGCAACTCGATACCGAGTTGGGCCGCGCGCGCCGCCGACACGTACGGGTCGTAGGCCACGATGTGGGCCTCGAACGCGGCCAGCCGCTGCGCGACCAGCTGCCCGATCCGGCCCAGTCCGACCACTCCGACGGTCTTGCCGAAGATCTCGGTGCCGGAGAACGACGAGCGCTTCCAGGCGTGCTCTCGCAGCGTGGCATCGGCCGCGGGGATTTGGCGGGCAGCCGACAGCAGCAACGCCAAGGCGTGCTCGGCGGCGCTGTGGATGTTCGACGTCGGTGCGTTGACTACCAGCACACCGCGGTCGGTGGCGGTCTTGACGTCGACGTTGTCCAGCCCGACGCCGGCGCGGGCGACGATCTTCAGTTTCGGCGCGGCGTCGAGCACCTCGGCGTCGACGGTGGTCGCGGAGCGGACCAGCAGCGCGTCGGCTTCGGGTACCGCCGCGAGCAGCTTCGGCCGATCCGGGCCGTCGACCCAGCGCACCTCGACCTGGTCACCGAGCGCGGCGACGGTTGATTCGGCAAGTTTGTCAGCGATAAGAACAACAGGCAGGCTCACGCGGGCCAGCCTAATGGTCGCGGTTGTGCGGGATTGCGTCACGGTCGCCGATCGGACGGCCTAGCAGCGTCGAACGTGCATTCAGAGCGAGAAAATCGCCAAAATTTCGCCCTGAGTGCACGTTCGGCGCGGGGACCCGGTGTCGGTGCCTGGGTGAATCCTGTCGGTAAGCGCGACGACAGGAGAACCACCGATGTGCTGGAAATGCGATCACCCCGAGGCCACCATGGGCGAGTGGCTGGAACTCATCTACGAGAAGGTCCAAGAGAACGGTTGGATCGTGCAGTTCGTCCAGGACGACCGTACGCCGTTCGCCTACACGATCGGTCTACATGAGCGCGGCCTGCCCGAGCTGCTGGTGACGGGGATGCTGCCAGAGCGGGCCAACCTGGTGCTCAATACCGTGGCCGAGTATCTCCTCAAGGGCGGGCGGCCGGTACCGGGCGAGCGGATGTTGATCGGCGGTGAGCTCCTGCTCGATTTCGTCCAGGTGCAGCACCCGATCGCCCACTTGAAATTCGCGTTCTCGTTCTACGGCCCGGATCTGCGGGCCCTGCAGTTGGTCTGGCCGGACGACCACGGGCATCGTCCGTGGTGCGCGGAATTCAGTAACGGCGGGGTGCGGCAACCGGTGTTCGGCATTCGAGTGGACCCACCCGAAGAGCGAGATCGACACTAGCGCGACGACACGCCGAAGCGGTCAGCGCTGGCGTCGATCTCGACGACCGGGCGCAGCGTCGCTGCCTACGATGACCCGGTGACGAACCTGGCGATCATCTACTACTCCACCACCGGCCATGGAACGACGATGGCCAAGCGCGTCGCGGCGGCAGCCGAGTCGGCGGGCGCCGAAGTCCGCGTGCGACATGTCGCCGAGACCCACGATCCGGCCTCGTTCGCCAAGAACCCGGCGTGGACCGCCAACTATGAAGCCACCAAGGATCTTCCCGCGGCCACCGGCGACGACATCGTGTGGGCCGATGCGGTGATCTTCGGGACGCCCACGCGATTCGGCTCGCCCGCAGCCCAATTGCGCACGTTCATCGATTCGCTGGGCGGCCTCTGGGCCGACGGCAAGCTGGCCGACAAGGTGTATGCCGGCTACACATCCTCCAACACCGCGCACGGCGGGCAGGAGACGACACTGCTGTCGCTTTACATCACCCTGATCCATTGGGGCGGCATCATCGTGCCGCCCGGATACACCGACCCGTGCAAGTTCGTCGACGGAAACCCGTACGGGGCGAGCCTGGTCGCCACCCACGACAACATCGACGATATCGACGACGCGACCAACGCCGCACTCGACCATCTGGCCCGCCGGGTCGTGACCGTGGCGGGCCAGCTCAAGTCGTAGCTAGGCGGTCTCGGTGATCGGGCGATCGACCCAGCTCATCAAGTCGCGCAGCTTCTTACCGGTGACCTCGATCGGGTGCTCGGCATTCTCCTTGCGCAGACCTTCGAGCTCCTTGTTGCCGCCCTCGACGTTAGCGACCAACTTCTTGGTGAAGCTGCCGTCCTGGATGTCGCGCAGGATGGCGCGCATGCGCTCTTTGGTGTCGGCGTCGATGACGCGTGGGCCCGACAGGTAGCCACCGAATTCGGCGGTGTCGGACACCGAGTAGTTCATCCGCGCGATGCCGCCCTCGTACATCAGGTCGACGATCAGCTTGAGCTCGTGCAGCACCTCGAAGTAGGCCATCTCCGGCGGGTAGCCCGCCTCGACCATCACGTCGAACCCAGTCTTCACCAATTCCTCTGTGCCACCGCACAACACGGCCTGCTCACCGAACAGGTCGGTTTCAGTCTCGTCTTTGAAGGTGGTCTTGATGACGCCGGCGCGGGTGCCGCCGATGGCCTTGGCGTAGGACAGCGCCAGGGCCTCGCCGTTGCCGTTGGGGTCCTGGTCGACGGCGATCAGCGCAGGAACACCCTTGCCATCGACGAATTGACGACGCACCAAGTGCCCCGGGCCTTTCGGCGCCACCATCGCGATGGTGATGTTGGCCGGCGGCTTGATCAGATCGAAGTGGATGTTGAGCCCGTGTCCGAAGAACAACGCATCGCCGTCCTTCAGGTTGGGTTCGATCTCGTTCTTGAAGATGTCGGCCTGCGCGGTGTCGGGCGCCAGCAGCATGATCACGTCGGCCCACTTGGCCACCTCGGCCGGCGTGTCGACGGTCAGGCCCTGCTCCTCGACCTTGACCCGCGACTTCGAGCCCTCCTTCAGCCCGACCCGCACCTGAACTCCGGAGTCACGCAGGCTCAGTGAGTGCGCGTGCCCCTGGCTGCCGTAGCCGATGACACCGACCTTGCGGCCCTGAATGATCGACAGGTCAGCATCATCGTCGTAGAACATCTCCAAAGCCACCTGAATGTCTCCTTCTTTCTTGGCTTTTCGATATGGGTTTCGAAATTGAATGGGTTATTTGGCCGTACTAATTGCACGTGGTCCTCGGGACAGCGAAACCACGCCCGACTGGACGATTTCGCGGATGCCGAACGGCTCGAGCACCTTCAGCAGCGCTTCGAGCTTGCCGCGGTCACCGGTGGCCTCGATCGTCAGCGATTCCGGCGATACGTCAATCACCTTGCCGCGGAACAGGTTCACCGCCTCGATGACCTGGCTGCGGGATCCGGCGTCGGCGCGGACTTTGATCAGCGCCAGCTCGCGAGACACCGAGGTGTGGTCGTCCTGCTCGATGATCTTGATGACGTTGATCAGCTTGTTGAGCTGCTTGGTGATCTGTTCGAGCGGGGTGCTCTCGGCGGAGACCACGATGGTCATCCGCGACATGTCCTTCTGCTCGGTGGCGCCGACCGCCAGCGACTCGATGTTGAACCCGCGCCGCGAGAACAACGCCGCCACCCGGGCCAGCACACCCGGCTTGTCTTCCACCAACACCGAAAGGGTGTGCGTGACTGTCGATCCGGTCGTCATCAGGCGTGCCCTTCGGTTCCGTCGTCGAACAGCGGGCGGATACCGCGGGCGGCCTGAATCTCGTCGTTCGAGGTCCCGGCGGCCACCATCGGCCACACCTGCGCGTCGGCGCCGACGATGAAGTCGATCACCACCGGACGGTCGTTGATCGCCCGGGCCTGGTTGATCACGTCGACCACGTCTTCCTCACGCTCGCAACGCAATCCGACACAACCGAGCGCCTCGGCCAGCTTGACGAAGTCGGGGATCCGGTGCGAGTGGGTGGCCAGGTCGGTCTGCGAGTACCGCTCTCCGTAGAACAGGGTCTGCCACTGACGCACCATGCCGAGGTTGCCGTTGTTGATCAACGCCACCTTG
>NZ_DATNJW010000529.1:0-10674 GCF_035603715.1 Mycobacterium sp.
GCGGCGATGGCGCCGTCGGCCGCGAACCGGCGGCGGGCGGTCTCCATCAATCGGTCCCGTGCTTCGCCCGGCGCTGTTCTCGGCACGAGAAATATTCTACTGCTACCGAGGAATCCTCTGTCGCCTGGTCAGGCGAACGCGCTCTGCCCGGTGATGTGCCGGCCGACGATGAGGGACTGGATTTCCGCAGTTCCTTCGTAGGTGACCAGGGCTTCCATATCACACAGGTGGCGCATGACATGGAAGTCGAGCAGGACACCGTTGCCGCCCAATACGTCGCGGGCCAGTCGACACACGTTGCGGCCCTTGACAGTGCAGTAGTACTTGGCGAGCGCGGCCATCGTTTCTTCGGCCTTGCCGTCATCGATGAGCCGGGCCATCCGGATCGCGTACAGCTGCATCGAGGTGAGATCGCCGAGCATCTCCACCAGCATCGACTGGATAACCTGGGTCCTGGCGATCGGCCTGCCGAATTGCTTTCTCCGCAGGGCGTAGTTCAGGGCGATGTCATAGGCCGCGACTGCGTGTCCGGCCGACCCCCACGCGACAGAGTTGCGGGTGCCCGCAAGCACTTTGCCCACATCCTTGAAGCTGTTGCAGTTCTGCAGTCGGGCGTCCTCGGAGACACGGCAATCGGTGAGGCTGATGTCCGCGTTCTGAACCATCCGTAGCGACATCTTGCCGCCGATCTTGGTCGCCGCGTAGCCAGGGTTCTCCTTCTCCACGACGAACGCCTTGACTTGGTTGTCCGCGGTGTCGCGGGCGTATACGACGATGTAGTCGCACCACACGGCGTTGCCCGGCCAGCGCTTTCGGCCGTTGAGCACCCATTCGTCGCCTTGCCGTTCCGCGGTGGCCTCGAGGATGACAGCGTCCGAACCGTGCTCGGGCTCAGTCAGGGCGAACGCGCCGATTTTTTCCAGACGCGCCATCGCCGGCAGGTAACGTCGCCGCTGTTCCTCGGAGCCCAGGATGTTGATTGATTGCATTGCCAAGCCGACGTGTACGGCGAAGAACGTGGCGATGCTCCCGTCGATGCGGGACAGCTCGTAGGTGACGAGGCCGGCGGCAACCGCGCTCATCGACGTGCACCCGTGGTCGCCCAGGTTGTAATCGCCGACGACGTTCAGCGCGGCAAGTTTCGGGATCAGGTCGAACGGGAACTCGCCGCGTTCCCAGTACTCGTTGACCATCGGCAGGATCTCGGTCTCGCCGAACGCCCGGACCTTGGCGAAGATCTCCTTTTCCGGATCGGTCAGCTGATCGGCCATCAGGAAGTAGTCGGTCTCCCGGGCAAGTCCGATGTCCTCGACCAGCGAGGCGGTGGCTGGATCGGCGTCCTTTGCGCCTCGTGTCTCAAATGAGCTGAGCGGCTTTGGCATCGTTGTCATGGCCGATCTCCATGTTCGTGCAGAAAAGTCTCGATGACGGGCACGAGCTCGACGGCATTGTGCACCAAATCGATATGGCCGCCGCTGTGCTGGTGCAGTCGCGAATGGGGCAGCAATGCGTTCATGATGTGCGCATTGACCATAGGGATGATCGGATCATCGGTACCCGCCACGATCAGCGTCTGCTGCCGTACCGCAGGCAGCGCGAACAGGCTGGTCCACACCGAACCCGCGAGAAGCTGGTGCAGATAGCCCATCTTCGATCCGGCGTGCAACTGCTGAAGAAAGAGTCGCGCCACATCATCCCCGTAAGCGCGGACAGTGCCGCCGTACAGCTCACCGGCAATGGAGGCTGCGTAGTCCGGATCCGAAAACCTGCGGGGGGTAGCCATTTTCGCCAACACACGTGGATGAGCGGGCACCATCAGTGCACCGGTACCTGTCGCCACCAGAACCAGGCGGCGGCACCGGCGCGGATTCTGAAACGCGAACTGCTGCGCAAGCGCCCCACCCCAGGACAGTCCGAGCACGTCCACTACGCCGATTCCCAGCTCGGACAGCACCCGGCCGAGCACCCAGGCGAGGTACGGGAAGCCATAGGGTGCAAGGGATGTGGGCGATCCTCCGGCTCCCGGCACATCGAATCTGACCACCGTGGTATCCGGATCGAGTTGCTCCACCAGTGGGTCCAGCACTTCCAGGCTTGCCCCGATGCCGTTGCACAACACCAGCGGCACACCGGTTCCCCACCGCACGTTCACCCGGATCCGCTGCCCGCCGGTGGCGACGTAGCACTCCTCGCCGAACTGACTCACGGGCAGAGCACGAAGGCGGCGCCTATCGCGGGCCGCTTGACGCTTCTCGGCAGCTTGTGACTTCACTTTTCCATCACATAACTACCCGGAGCGGGGCCCAGCGGCGGAAGCTCCTCCCCACCAAGCATTTTCGGAGCGTCAACCTCCGGACCACTACGCTCAGCGAGCCAGGCCGTATAGTCCGGCCACCAGGAGTCCGCGTGCTTCTCAGCGGTGTCCAGCCATTGGTCGGGATCCTCGACGTCGACTGAACCGGTGCGGAACGATGCCTTGGGGTTGCCTGGCGGGTTGACCAGCGCCGCGATGTGACCGTTGGTGGACAAGACGTAGCGGTTGTCTTTGCTGCCCAGCAGTCGCGCACTGCGATAGGTGGCTTGCCATGGGGAGATGTGGTCGGCGATGCCGCCAACGATGTACGCGTCCGCGGTGGTTTTGTACAGGTCGACCGGGCTGCCCAGCATGCTGACCCCACCGGGGGTGACCAGCGCATTCTTCAGCCCCATCAGCACCATGTCGCGGTGCAGCGCGGCGGCCATCCGGGTGGTGTCGGCGTTCCAGAACAACACGTCGAACGCCGCGGGCTTACGGCCCTGCACGTAGTTGTTCACCACGTAGCGCCACACCAGGTCGGTGGGACGCAGCCAGGCGAACATCTCCGCCATGTCGCGCCCGTCGAGGAAACCCTTTCTGGCCGAGGTTCGAATGGCGGCTTGCGCCGCGCGGTCGCTCATCGCCGCGGCAGCAAACCCCGCGCGGGTCTCATCCAGCACGGTGACCGCCAGGTTGAGGCCCGCGACCCGGTCACCCTCGCCGATCTCGGCGAGGTGGGCCGCGGTCATCGCCGCCAGGATGCCTCCCGAGCAGGTGGCCAGCAGGTGGGTGCTGTCGGTTCCGGTGATTTTCTCCGCCGCGTCCATCGCCTCAATGATCGCCGCCCCGTAGGCATCGAATCCCCAATCACGGTGGCGGGCTTGCGGGTTCCGCCATGAGATCACGAACACCTGCTGGCCTTGCTGGACGAAGTACTCGATCATGCTGCGCCCCGGCGCGAGGTCCAAGACGTAGTACTTGTTGATCACCGGGGGCACCATGAGCAATGGAATTGCGCGCACCTTGGGTGTCTGCGGGGCGTACTGGATCAATTCGAACACCGAGGTCTGCAGTACGACGGCGCCTTTGGTGACAGCCAGGTTCTCCCCCACCGCGTAGGCGTCGGGTTCGATCATCGCTGGCACTCGGGGTTTCGAAAGCATGTCTCGGGCAAAGGCTCTCGCGCCACGCACCGCGCTCAGACCGCCGGTGTCGATCAGCGCCTTCCAGCCGAGCGGACTGATCAGCGGGTTGTTGCTGGGCGCCAGGCCTTCGACGAAATTGTCGATGACGAACTGCATCTTCTCTTTGTCGCGCCAATCCAACTGCGCGTCCGCGAGTAACTCCTCAGCGGTCTCGGAGCCCGCCAGATAGGCCTGCATGATCCGGTGCAGCAACGGATTCTCCTGCCACGCAGGGTCACTGAAGCGCTTGTCGGCGCGGGCCGGAGCGCGGTGCGACTTGCCCACCGCGATATTGCCGAGCTCACGGGTCAGCGAGCCCACTCGGTCGGCCACAGCGCCGGGGTGCTGAGCGAGGTTGCCGGCGAAGCGGGCCCAGGTGGCGTTCGGCATCATCCGGCTGGCGAAGGGCTTTGTGGCGCTGGTGAGCAGCAGGTCGAGTGGCGCCGCCAGCTCGTCGACTTTGGCCGTGGTGTCCTTGGGAGTTGCCATGGTTATCGTGTGCTTTCGGTTGTCGGAATGGTGATGTCGCGCTTTTGCACCTTGCCGGTGGGACCCTTGGGCAGGGCGTCGACCAACCAGACCTGGCGCGGATACTTGTAGGCGGCGACCCGCTCCTTGACGTAGTCGCGCAGTTCGTCGGGGCTCACTTTCGCCCCTTCCTTCAGCGCCACCGCGGCCCCGACTTCCTCACCCAGCGAGTCGTGCGGGACACCGACGACCGCGGCTTCGGCCACATCGGGGTGCTCGTAGAGCACTTCCTCGATTTCGCGGGGGTAGACGTTGTAGCCGCCGCGGATGATCAGATCCTTGGTCCGGTCGACGATGTAGAAGTAGCCGTCCTCGTCGACGCGTCCGACGTCGCCGGTCGCCAGCCAGCCGTCCGGCGTGATCGTCGCCTTGGTCGCCTCGGGCAGGTTCCAGTAGCCCTTCATCACGTTGTGCCCGCGGATCTGGATCTCGCCGGTGTGACCCTGCGGTACCTCGCCGCCATTCAAGTCGACGACCCGCATCTGCACGCCTTCGATCGGAGTACCGATCGAGCCCACCTTGCGCTCCCGGTGCGGATGGTTGAACGCGGCCGCCGGTGAGCTCTCGGAGAGCCCATAGCCCTCCAAAACGGTGCAGTCAAAGGCCTTTTCGAAGTCGTTGAGTACCTGCACGGGCATTGCCGCACCACCCGAGACACAGACCCGCAACGTGCGCGTCGCCTCCGCCGCGGCCTCGTCGGCCACACTTAGCAGCGCCGAATACATGGTTGGTACACCTTCGAACACTGTGACGGCGTCGCGCTCGATCACCTCGATCGCCTTGCGCGGGTCGAATCGAGGGATCAGCGTCAACGTCGCTCCCGACAGCACCGCGCCGTTGAGGCCACAGGTCAGGCCGAACACATGAAAGAGCGGCAGGCAGCCCATGACGACGTCGCCCGGCCCGGTCTCGACCAGGGTGCGGCAACTGACCTCGGCGTTGCGGCCCAGGTTGCCGTGGGTGAGCATGGCGCCCTTGGGTTTTCCGGTGGTTCCGGAGGTGTGCAAGATGACCGCGACGTCGTCGGCGCCGCGTTCCACCGGTGACTCCTGCGCCGGCAGATCGGCGATCAGGTCCATCAGGCCGGCGTCGTCGACAATCCAGCACTGCGAACCCGTTTCATCGGCGCCGGCACTGGCCTCATCGGCGAAGCCGGGCGTGGCGAACAACGCTTTCGCGCCGCTGTTGGATAGGTAAAACGCCACTTCACGAGCCTTGAGCAAGGGATTCATCGGGACCGCGACGGCGCCGCGGTAGATGATCCCGTAGAACGCGATGGCGAACGCGGGGGTATTGGGCAGCATCACCCCGACCCGGTCCCCCGGTTCGATTCCGGCTTGCTCGAGCAGCGTCGCCACCTTGGCGGCCGCCGCATCGAACTGAGCGAAAGTGAATTGCAGGTCGTCGCAACGCAGCGCAACGTTATTGGGGTAGCGCTCTGCGGATGCGAAGAGATTGGTGCTCAGGCTGGTCATGGTGTACCTCCGAGGAGTGCTTGAGGTGCCTGGTCTAGGCACATTGTGCCCAGTTTGCAATCGTCCATCGGGCGACTTCGCGGAAGCAATGTCGGCGGGCACAAGAACCTGGCCGCTTCGGTGTGACGGCGCACAGCTGATTGTGGATTTAGCCGTCGAAGTGGGCTGGTGTCGATCGGAGCATCCGGCGAATTCAGGTGCGCGGCCACAACGTGATGCAGGGCTACTGGCACCTGGCGGAAGCCACCGCAGATGCCGTTGTCAGCGAATGGTTTTCGACGGGCGATATCGGCCGTGTCGACGGGGCGGGCTACTTCTACATCGTTGCCCGCTAGACGATTTGACCTCCAGCAATCAGGTGATTGTTTCCGGCGACATCGGCCGGGGTTCGACGTTGTTGCGGAGCACATAGACAACCATCGGCGATCCGGGTGAGGTGTTCGGTAACAACGCGTGATCAGAAACGAGACTCACCTAGTGGAAGGGCGGACAACCGCAATGACTGATAAGAAATCCGTTCACGAGGTGACATACGACCTGCTTCGTGAGCTGGGGCTCACGACGGTGTTCGGTAACCCGGGCTCAACTGAGGAGACGTTCTTAAAGAACTTCCCCGACGACTTCACATATGTCCTGGGATTGCAGGAGGCCTCGGTGGTGGCCATGGCCGACGGATTCGCCCAGTCCACCGGCAAGCCCGCTCTGGTCAACGTGCACACCGCTGCGGGGATGGGAAACGCGATGGGCAACCTGGTGGCGGCGGCCAAGGGCAACACTCCGCTGATCGTCACGGCCGGTCAGCAGACCCGCGAAATGGTGTTGTGCGAGCCATATCTGACCAACAAGGACGAGACGGTGTTTCCGCAGCCGTGGGTGAAGTGGGCGTATGAGCCCAAGCGCGCCGAGGACGTGCCCGCGGCGATCATGCGTGCCTACGCGGTGGCGTTACAGCCACCGGCCGGCCCGGTATTCGTGTCGATCCCGCTCGACGACTGGGAGAAACCCGCGCTGGGTCCGGCTGTGGTCCGCACGGTGAGCCACCGAGTCAGCCCGGATGCCGAGCGGCTGCGCGGATTCGCCCAGCGCATCAGCGGTGCGCAGCGGCCGCTGCTGGTGTTCGGGCCGGAGGTCGACCGCGCGGGGGCCTGGGATGTCGGTGTGGCGTTTGCGGAGAAGGTCGGGGCGCCGGTGTACGCCGGCCCGCTGCCCGACCGGGCATCGTTCCCCGAGGATCATCGTCTGTATCAGGGGCAGTTGCCGATGACCATCGCCGGTGTCACCGAGCTGCTGCGGGGTCACGACCTGGTTGTGGTGATCGGGGCGCAGGTCTTCCGGTACTACCCCTACGTGGCCGGCGAGTACCTGCCCGAGGACACCGAACTGCTGCAGATCACTGCCGACCCGGGACTGGCTGGTGCGGCGCCCGTTGGTGACAGCGTGCTGGGGGACACCCTGCTGGCGTTGGAGCAACTGGTGGACATGGTCGATGATCACAGCGACCGGGCGGTCCCGACTAGACAAGTGCCGACCTCCGAGGTTGACGTGACCGGGTCGGCACCACTGGAGCCGGATGCGGTGTGGTCCACCTTGAAGACCGTCACGCCCGCCGATTCGCCGTTGGTCACCGAATCGACGTCGACGATGGCCCAACAACTGCGATTCCTGCCCAGCACCCGGCCTGGGTCGTTTTTCGCCACCGCCAGCGGCGGTATCGGCTGGGGGTTGCCCGCGGCGGTGGGCGTCGCCCTCGGCGACCGCGCCCGTGGCGTCAAGCGCCACGTGCTTGCCACCATCGGCGACGGGTCGTTCCAATACTCGGTGCAGGCGCTCTACACCGCCGCCCAGCACCGGCTACCGATCGTGTTCGTCGCGATGCGCAACGGCGAATACTCGATCCTGAAGTCGTTCGCGGTATTGGAAAAGACGCCCGGCGTGCCGGCACTGGACTTGCCAGGCCTCGACATCGCCTCCCTCGCAACGGGTTTCGGGGTCCGCGCGGTCAATGTCGACAACTGCGAAAAATTGGCCCACGAATTCAATGCCGCGCTGAAGGTCGACGGGCCCACGGTCATCGTAGTGCCGACCAAAGCGCAGGCCGCTCATCTGGGCTGACGCCGCCAGCTCATCGAATATTTCAAGGAGCGAAACGAATATGCCGGTCTACACCTGCACGACGACAACGGCGACGCTGACCGCCGACGTCAAGAGCGCGTTGGCTCAGGAGATCAGCCGCATCCACGCCGAGATCAACCACGTGCCCAGCACCTATGTCAACGTCGTTTTCCACGAGCTGCCCCCTGGCGGGATTTACACCGACGGCGTGCCCGCGAATCCGGTGCTGGTCAACAGTTGGGTGCGATCCGGTCACCCGGAAGACGAAACAACCCGTCTTGCCACGGAAATCGCAGCAGCCGTGTCTCGGATCGCCAACGTCGGCCCCGACCGGGTAATGATGGTGATCCAGAACAGTCCGGCGAGCGGAGCGGTCGAAGGCGGCCGTGTCCTGCCCGAGCCCGGGCAAGAACAGGCCTGGATCGCCGGAGCATGACAAGCGCGTACTGGGAAACGACCCGTTGACCATGGCCACCAATTTCGGCGACTTCCAAAACGAGGTCTACGCCGAAGCGGTAAAAGGAGTAACGACCCGATACCCGTTTGACTTTGCCTCGATCGAGCGCAAAGCATCTGAGGCACTTCCGGATTGGGTGTACCGGTATGTGTCGGCGGCCGCAGGCGACGGACGGACCCAGCGCGCGAACATCGCTGCGTTCTCGTGCTATGGGATCGTGCCGCGAATGATGGTCAGCCCACCCGAACGCGATCTGTCGATCAGCTTATTCGGCAAAAAATTTGTGTCGCCAATGTTTTTGGCCCCGATCGGCTTGGTTGGCTTATGTGCACCCGACTTCCACGGTGATGTGGCGGCCGCGCAGGCGTCGGCGGCCACCGAAGTGCCATACACGTTGTCGACGTTCACCCAGACACGCATGGAGGACGTGGTCCCACATGCAGGCGACACACCGATTTTTTACCAGCTCTACCTACCCGACGACAGAGAACTGGCAGCAAGTCTGATCAGCCGGGCCGAGACCAGCGGCTACTCCGCCCTGATGGTTACCGTGGATTCCTGGACCCTTGGCTTCCGGCCGATGGATCTTGAGCGAGGGAACTTTCCGCAGTTCCGCGGCTACTGCATGCAGAACTACTACACAGATGTCAACTTCACCAAACACCTGGCTAAGCCGCCGGAAGAAGACCAGCCAGCCGCCTTGGCGCACTATACGAAGATCTTCGCCAATCCACTGTCATGGGAGGACCTGCGCTGGATCCGGACCCAGACGAAGCTTCCGATCGCCATCAAGGGAATTCAACATCCCGACGACGCGCGCCTGGCGATCGACAACGGCGCGGACGTACTGTACTGCACTAATCATGGTGGCCGTCAGGCAAATTCGGCAGTCTCCACACTGCAGTTGCTACCAGGCATCGTCAAAGCGGCCGGCTCCACACCGGTCATGTTCGACTCCGGCGTGCGCTCGGCTACCGACGCGATCATTGCGCTAGCCCTTGGCGCGACGGCCGTCGGGCTTGGACGGCCCTACGCCTACGCACTGTCGTACGGCGGTGCAGAAAGCTTGACTCACTATCTGCGGTCCTTCCTGGCCGAACTCGATTTGTGCTTAGCGGTCTGCGGTTTCAAGGACATCGCGACGCTGAAAGAAGCCGGCGTCGTGGAGGTCATCAACTCTCGGGAACTGCTTCCGCGTTGAGCCTCGTCAATACGGGATTCCAATCCGGCCAGGATCAACCGAAAGGCGCACAGTGAGCGCGGCAGAACAGCTGGCAAAAGCCATCATTGCCAACTACGACAACCCATTACAGAGCAGCTCGATTGACGTGCCCGCACATGTCGAGTCCCTACTGCAAAGCCTAGGGGCGTCAGCTTCCGATTCCGGAGGCAAGGTCACGTACTACGGCGCTGATCCGATCACGCCGGATCGGTTGCCCTATGGCTCGATCAGCGCAATCTCGCTCGCGGCCAAGGCGATTCTGATCGCAAAGATCTGGAAGGAGCGTACCGGCGAAGGTCAGGATATTCACATCGACGTGCGCAAATCCCTGCGCCGTCTCACACCGTTCCTCGACGGAAAGTGGGAGCTGCTCAATGGATTCCCGGGACGCACCGATCCATTCAGCCCTTTTGCCGGCGGCCCGGATATTGTCCCAACCAAAGATGGCAAGTGGGTTATGTTCGCCGAGCCCTACCCCGCCTTGCGCCAGCACGCACTCGAACTCCTCAAACCCAGGGGCGGCACGTACCAGTCGCTGGCCGACGCGGTGAAAGAGTGGCAGGGCGAAGAATTAGAAGAGGCCGCGGAGAAAGCCGGCGTCCCGATGCCGCTGGCCCGCAACATCAAAGACGTGCTGAAGATGGATGCCTTCACCCAGAACCTGGGGCCGATGCCTCTGGTCAGCGTCGAGAAAGTCGGCGAAAGCGATCCAATACCCTTCACGCCCAATCCGACCACGCCGCTTGATGGCATCCGTTTGCTGTCGTCGAGCCACGTCATTGCCGCGCCGTCGATCGGTCGCGCCATGGCGCTGCACGGCGCTGACTCACTCAATGTGTGGCGACCAACCGATGTCGAGCACTCGCTCTGGCACTACACCTCGCATGTCGGAGTGCGCTCCACCGTGCTTGAGTTGGCTGACAAGGCGGGCCGCGCAACGTTCGGTGAACTCCTTTCCCAGGCCGACGTATTGGTCACAAACCGCCGTACGGGATGGCGGCAGCGCTTCGATATCACGCCCGATGACGTGCTCAAAGAACGCCCGGGTCTGATCGATACCCAGATCACCTGGGCCGGCGAATCCGGGCAGTGGTCGAGTCGCGTCGGCTTCGACATCACGGCCACCTTCGCGTTGGGCCTCGACAACATCGAGGGCAGCGACGAGAAACCAGTACATCCATCGATCTTTGTGGCCTGCGACTACGCGGCGGGTTGGCTGGCAACGTGCGGAATCCTATCGGCGCTGCTGCGGCGGGCGAAGGAGGGCGGAAGCTACCGCGTCAGGGTTTCGTTGGTGCGCACGGCTCTTTGGCTTGCGGAATTGGGCATCTTCGATCGTGACTACGTGAACAAGACGGCGGGCTCAACTGATGAGCACCTGTACCCCGATCCGGATACCT
>NZ_DATNJW010000530.1:0-3417 GCF_035603715.1 Mycobacterium sp.
GGACAACGACATCGTGAGAGCGGCCGTTCCGGTCGCTTGGAACGCTAGTTCCGCGCTGGGGCGGTGAGGTGTGCCGAGGCGAGTTTGCGAAAGGCCGCCACCAGATGGCTGCGGTCCCCGGCGCGGCTGGCCACCACGACATGGCCGGGTTCGACGCCCTCCAAAGGGACGGTGGTGAGGTCGGGTCGCAACCGCTCGTGAAAAGCGGTCGTGACGGCGACTGCCTGCCCGGAGGCGATGAGTTCTAGCCCATCCTCGAGGGTTTCGAAGAGTGGACCTTCGGGTGCCCTGCGCCCGTCGGGCCGGGGATCGATGCGCCAGAAGTCATTCCAGACCGGGTCGCAGTCCCGGAATTTCGGTATGGGTTCGTCGGCGATGTCGTCGATGGTGACCGATTGCCGGCCCGCGAGGCGATGGTCGACGGGCACGAGCACCACCCGGGGCTCGTCGTAGAGGATCGTGACGCGCAGCTGGTCGGTGGAAAAGGGCAGTGTGCAAACCACCGCGTCCACCCGGTGGTCGAGTAGAGCATCGCGTGGTTGGTTCCAGTCCAGGTGCACGGTTTGCACGTCGGCGTCGGGGTGCTCGCGACGCAACGCGCGCACCACCGGGGTGATGATCGCACCTGTCATGTAGCCGATGGCGATGCGGCTGGGCTGGGCGGCGGCGCGGGCCTGCGCTACGGCTTGGGTGGCCGAGCGCAATAGCGCCTTGGCCCGAGGCAGGAACACCTCGCCGGCCTCAGTGAGCCGGGTGCTTTGCGGAGTGCGGTCAAACAGGCGCACGCCCATCTGCTGCTCCAGACGACGGATCTGTCGGCTTAGTGAAGGCTGCGCGACGAGCAACGCAGCCGCGGCGCGGCCGAAGTGCCGGTGGTCGGCCACCGCAACGAAGTACCCGACTAGTCGCAGATCGAGGTCCACGACACACGATGCCGAATCAGTCATGAGCTCACCGTAGCGCTCCGGCGCCTCGGCCGGTAGGACAGGCACGATGCCTGATTTGCATCGCGCAATGTGGAACAGGTCTTGGACATCCGACGCAATGCGGCATTGACTCGATGATACGAGCAGGAAGCAATCAGCTCGCCCACCTACAGCGAGGCCAATAAATGAAGTTCGGGGTAGCCACGGTCATCACAGATGAAAGCATCCGCCCGGATGTGCTCGCAAAAGCGTTGGAAGAACGTGGATTTGAATCGCTCGTTGTGGCTGAGCATTCACACATCCCCGCATGTCGGGCCACGCCGTTTCCAGCGGGCGGCGAGTTACCGCGCGAGTATTACCGGTCTTATGACCCATTCGTCGCGCTGACCGCAGCCGCTGTCGCGACATCCCAACTGCTGATTGGCCCAGGAGTGCTTCTGCTGCCGCAGCGGGACCCGATTGAAACGGCGAAGGCGGTTTCGAGCCTCGATCAGATATCCGGCGGTCGATTGCTACTCGGTCTGGGCTTGGGCTGGAACCTCGAAGAGGCCGCCGATCACGGCGTTGCAGCCACGATGCGGGGCACACTGCTCGACGAGAAGCTGGCCGCGATGAAAGAACTATGGGCCCATGACCAAGCCGAGTTTCACGGCCGCTACATCGATTTCGATGCAACCTATTGCTGGCCCAAACCTGTACAGAAGCCGCATCCGAAGATTTATTTCGGTGGATTCACGACGGCCACGGTCTTGCGAGCGCATCGGCATCACGCTGGTTGGATGCCCATGGCCGTCCCGGTCGCGGACATGGTCCCCGCGCAGCTGAGCCTTCTGGAAGGTGCAACCGACATCCCCGTCAGCGTCATTGTCCCTGACGTGGTGGACCGCGCAGTCTTGGACGCTTACCGCCAGCACGGCGCGGAACGAGCGCTCATCCTCCTTCCCACCAAACCCGAATCGGAAACCCTCCAACTGCTTGACACCATTGCGGCATTCGCTGAGCTGAGCCGCGCAAACCAACCGACGCACTGAAGGACCACCGCGCAAGGTGCGCCGAATGCGTAAGTGTGGCAACGCATTAAATGAAGAAAGAGGACACGCTATGACGAGAGTCTCGCTCGATGACACACAACTCGCCGAGCTCAGCGGCAGCCAAGAAGATCGGGTAGCCCGCCGGGTGGCTGAGTTGTTCGACAGTGACCCGCAATTCCGCGCAGCCGCTCCCCTTCCCGCGGTAGTGGAGGCGGCCTGCACGCCCGGTCTCCGGTTGGCTCAGGTGTTCGAGACGATCGTCGAAGGTTATGCCGATCGACCTGCACTTGGGCAACGTGCCCGTGAGTTGGTGGCCGACCCCGACACCGGCCGCACATCGGTGCGCCTCTCGCACCAGTTCGACACCTTTAGCTACCGCGAATTATGGGACCGGGTGCGTGCGATTGCCGGCGCCTGGCGCCATGACTCAGCTCATTCGGCGATCCCCGGGGACGCGGTCGCAACCATCGGATTCGCCAGCGCCGACCACTTGGTCGTCGACATGGTGTGCGCCTACCTCGGGTTGGTGACCGTTCCGCTGCAGCACAACGCTCCGGTATCGCGATTGCGGCCGATCATCGAGGAGTGCGAACCGACGATCGTGGCCGTCAGTGCGGAGTACCTCGATCTAGCGGTCGAGTCCATGATGAGCAGTCCGTCGGTGGGCCAGATCATGGTTTTCGACTATCAGCCCGAAGTTGATGAGCAGCGGGAGAACTTCGAGCGGGCTCGTGCCCGCCTGCGGGCGGCCGCGCCACGCGTCGTTGTGACCACGGTGGACGAGGTCGTCTCGCGCGGCAACCAACTGCCGGCCGAGCCGGCGTACACCGACGGTAGCGATGAGCGCTTGGCGATGATCTTGTACACGTCAGGCAGTACGGGGGCGCCCAAAGGTGCCATGTACACCGAGGGGATGGTGGCCAAGCACTGGACGGGTCTCTACTTGTCGCCTGGCGTCCCGGTATTCAACGTGAATTTCATGCCAATGAACCACCTCGGTGGAAGGGTGCCGTTGGCTTCGGCGTTCATCGCCGGGGGTACCAGCTACTTCGTACCCAAGTCCGATTTGTCGACGCTGTTTGACGATTGGGCGCTGGTGCGGCCCACTCAGATGGTTCTGGTTCCGCGTGTGGTGGACATGCTGTTCCAGCACAATCGCATCGGGGTGGACCGAAGGATCGCCGAGGGCGCAGACCCGACAGACGCCGCGAAGGACGCCGCCGCCGAGTTAAGGGAGCGGGTGGGTGGCCGGGTGCTCGGTGGTGCCATCGGCACTGCCCCACTCGCCGCGCAAATGAAGGCGTTTGT
Organism: Mycobacterium sp.; assembly: GCF_035603715.1. GTDB lineage: Bacteria > Actinomycetota > Actinomycetes > Mycobacteriales > Mycobacteriaceae > Mycobacterium. The sequence goes on from NZ_DATNJW010000530.1 coordinate 3,266, forward strand.
GGACTCGGCGCTCGACGTCCACATCGCCGACGGCTACGGGATGACCGAGACCGGGACGATCAGCTTGGACGGTGTGATCAACCGCAAGCGGGTGCAGGACTACAAGCTGATCGACGTTCCCGACCTCGGTTACTTCCGCACCGACCGGCCCT
>NZ_DATNJW010000531.1:0-8238 GCF_035603715.1 Mycobacterium sp.
CCTCGCCATCCAGCTCAACTTCGTCTTCGAGACGGGCTTCACCAACCTGCAATTCATGGCCATGGCGGCCCTGGCCGATCGCGCCCACCACCATCTATTCGAAAAGACGCTGGCAAGCATTCAGACCGACGAGGCCCGCCACGCCCAGATCGGCCACCCCGTGATGCGGACGCTGTTGGAAAACGGATCGCGTCAGCGCGCCCAATATCTCGTCGACAAGATGTGGTGGCGATGTTGGCGGTTGTTCTTGGCGCTGACCGGAACTGCGATGGAATACCTGACCCCGCTGGACGCGCGGGCGCGCTCGTTCAAAGAATTCATGACCGAATGGGTTACTGAGCAGTTCGTGAAGAACCTCGCCGAGTTCGACCTTGAAAAACCTTGGTTCTGGGACCTTTTCGTGGAGGAGCTGGACTATGCGCACCACAGCTTTCAGCTGGGCCTCTACACCTACCGGACGACGTTGTGGTTCGACGTCGCGTCACCAACCGCGGCTGAACGATCGTGGCTGAACGACAAATACCCACGATGGAACGACCTCTACGGGCCGCTGTGGGATCAGCTGGAAGCACGCTGGCAGGGTGGGGGCGAGACGAACACGCTGTCCTACGGTCTGCCAGCGCTGTGCAACCTCTGCCAGCTCCCAACCCTGTTCATCAGGCCCGGTCGCAACACTGCCTGCACGCTCGAGATGCATGGCCGGCGCTACCTGTTCTGCTCGGAACCGTGCCGCTGGATTTTCCAGCAGGAGCCGCAACATTTCGCCGGCCACAAAAGCGTGGTGGATCGGATCGTCGCGGGCGAGGCGCCCGGCAAGCTCATCGATCTGCAGGAGTGGATGGGGCTGACCGCGCCGGCCGAGAACGGCAAGGATCTGCGCCGCGGTCTGGATCCGTGGCGCCTTGACCCCATCCCGACAGCGTGAGGCGACAGCGGTGCGCGTCTACTTGTTCGGCTACGCCAGCGACGACTTCGTGGGGCGCGTTATCGTCACGCCGAATGAACGCACGGTGGCCGAGCTCGCGCGCCAGCTGGTGGCCTGGGGCCTGGAGCCAGAGCGGCGTGGAGCTATCACAGTGCGCAACGAAAGCGGCGAGATCCTGGAGCCGGCCGACACTATCGCACAAGCAGGGCTGAGTAATGGCGACATCTTCACGGTCGAACGCGGCTGACACGCCTCCGGCGGTCTGGCACTACGCCGGAACCCTCGACGAGTTGTGGGAAGGCGAGGTGCTCGGCGTTAACCTCGGCGGCGTCGACGTCCTGCTGTGCAACGTCGACGGCGAGCTGTTCGCATATGAGGACCGGTGCCCCCATCTGGCAAATCCCCTCTCCCACGGCGTCCTGAACCACAACACGCTGACGTGCGCCGCGCATGAATGGGAATTCGATGCGCGGACCGGCCAGGGGGTGAACCCGCAAGCCGCGCGTCTGACACCCTTCCCGGTTCGACTCGACGACGACCGGATCTTCATCCAGATACCACCGGAATCCGCGCGCGTGGTAGACGACCCCGATCGCCGGGTGGGCCCGGTGTTGCACGCCACACCGTTCGCGCATGTGGTGGCCGCCGTCATCGAGGAGGAGAACGACGACGTCGTTGTGCTCGATGAAGGAGCCTACCTGCGCGTGCTAGCGCCCGGCAGCTGCCGCTTGTCAAGAGCCGCCCTGGAGACCGCAACCGGGCCGGCCATTCGGTTCCCGGGCGACCTCGAAGTCGTGATGTCGTCATTCACCGGTGTTTTGAAGCTGACGGACGACGGCGCGGTCTGGACATTGGCGGCCCATCCGACGGCGGCCGATCCGCCGGCCCGCGACAAATGACAACTCCGGGCCGCAAGACCTACACGCGGCTCGCGGCGGGCCGGCGTATCCCGCTCGAGTATGAGCTGTTGAGCACTGACCTTCACTACAACCACCCGCGTCGGTTCGAGCTGACGGCTGACCTTCCCGTCGTCGAGTGGTACTACCGCCACCGTGAAGGCGCCACCCTGCGAGCACAGAACTGGGAACAGTTCGCAGACCCACGGCGAACCACGTATCGCGCATACACCCAGGTGCAAGACGGCCGCGAAGACGTTATCGACGGGCTCCTTCGGGAGATCGACGACACCGGCTACGACCGCCGGCTCGACGTCGACTGGCTGCGCTTTCTGGACCGCTGGTACTTCCCGCTTCGTTATCCGGTGCACGGTTTACAAATGCTGGCCGCCTATGTCGCCCAGATGGCGCCTGCCTCCCGCATCACCAACTGCGCAGCTTTCCAGGCTGCAGACGAGATGCGCCGCGTCCAGCGCATCGCCTACCGCACTGCGCAAGTCAACGGAGGCCCGGTCGACGCGGCGACGTTACGGCGACAACAGACTGCGTGGGAGGATGCGCCTGCGCTCCAGCCACTTCGCGAGCTCATCGAAACCGCGCTGATCACCTACGACTGGGATGAGGCTTTTGTCGTGACGAACGCAGTCATCAAGCCTCGAATTGATCGCCTGGTGAATCAAGAAATCGCGGGCTCCCTGGCAACGGCCAACGGCGATCCCATCCTGAACAGCATTCACTTCTCGCTCGACGAAGATGCCCGTTGGCATCGCGCGTGGACGGCCACACTACTGCGCCACCTGATCAGCGACACGCCTTCGAACGCCGACGCGGTCTCCGCATGGCTAGATAAGTGGCAGCCGCTGGCGTCCGATGCGCTCCACGCTGTCGCCGGCATCCTCGCCGACGCACCGGTGACGATGGATCCGACCAAAGCGGCAGCGCGCATCAGCGACGAAGTGTCGCGAGAAACCGCTGCGCTCTTGGCGACGCGAGCGTGATTGCGACGGATCACGTGGGCCCGTTTTGGTCTGCTTGACTTAATAAGTGACGGGAGGAGCTGAATCAGGAAGCGAGAGTGACGTAGAAGAGCAACAACGCAGGTCGCTCTCGTGTGCGGTGCGACGACTTCCCGCTGGCATAACTATTATCCGGACGACAGGTGACCTGAATAGAGAAACCAGCTCGCAGCTGTCCCTGCTCGTAGCCGGCGAATTGCTACGAGAGCCCGCACAATTGGTGCTCGAGCTCGCGAACCTGACGTCTGTCGATAAGGCCGCCGTCGACGCCTTGGTCTCCGCCTCGGCGCTGGCCGGAGAACCCGACATCTCATTCTGCTTGGTGGCATCGCACGCCGGTTAACGGTTTGACGAGCGAAGCGAAGGGGCCTCGCCAAACACTTGATGGTACTGCTGAGCGAATCGGCCGAGGTGCACAAAGCCCCAGCGGCCGACCACCGCAGTAACGGCCGCCGAAGACCGGATTTGCGACGCACGCCTGGCCTTGTGATGTGAGCTCACCTGCCAGGGTGACAACAAGCGCCGAAATCCGGCTCACCAGAACGAAGTACCGACACTCGGCGTTCGGCACGATGTCAAGAGTCGAAACCCGAGGAGAAACAATGAAATACGACGAAATCATTGCGCGAGTAGCGGAGCGTACCGGCCTTTTTGAAGGTGAGGCGGCGGCGTTGACACGCGCGACCTTGGCCACCCTCGCCGAGCGTATCGGCGGCGCCGAGGCCCGCGACCTGGCGACACGACTGCCTGGACCACTGCAAGACGCCTTGCTCCCGACGAAAGAACAGGCCGAAACTTTCGGCTTCGATGAATTCGTCAACCGGGTGGCTGAACGCTCCCCCCGACGTGACCCCATCGCGTCTAGAAGTGCCGTGGATGCGGTGCTGGCGACGCTCCGTGAGGCGGCGACGCCCGGTGAGTTCGATGACGTACTGAGCCAGCTACCCAGAGACTTTCACCGGTTGGATGCGCGGTGAACCAGCCGCCGCCGGGATGCTGTTGCAACGTAATATGCTGTTGGCCTTAGCTTTTCGTTGCAATACGTGGCGACTATCTACCTCCGCGATGCGATTTAGAGCCCTTCGGCATGGCCTTCACGGCTTTGCCCAGAGAAGGCGATCGCCTCCTCACTATCGCGTCATTGGGGCTCGATTGCCGAGATCGCCTTCTCTTTGACGCGAACCTTGGAGGGCCACGGTACGTCGTTGCGCGGACAGTTCACGGATCCGGATTAAGGAAGCGCCAAATTTGCGTGGCGGCATGCAGGTGAAGCAATTATCGATATTACGGGGTCGAAGCTCCTCAAGTCCGCGGTCGGCTATGAGCGCGCGAGGGGCTCTTAGAAAAATTGCGGAAAGCCGTTCGGCACATCGCAGCTCGAGTGGGCAAGCTGTCGACCAATCTCCCGATACAGAGCAGCGGGATCAGGATGACGGTCGGCGAGTAAAAGCACCAGGCTCCCCTGGCGGCCTAGCCAACGGTCCAGGAACCGCCCGATGCCGGCCAAGAAAATTTCGTTAAGGCTCACAAACAGCGTCGCCGTCCTGTCACAGCGGGACGAATACCGCTCGACAAATTTGCTCCGGCGGGAGCAGGAAATACACGTCAACAACGGCGAAGCTTGCATCCAGCGGAAAGATTCCCGACTACACACATTGCCGAGCGGAGTCCGACATGGCCGAATGCCTGCAAGGTTTGAGAATCGCGATGCTCGCAGCGGATGGCGTCGGCCAGGTCGAATTGGAGGCATCCGGCGAGGCGGTGCGGCAAGCAGGGGCACAGACACAGTTGTTGTCGCTCCGAACCGGTCACATCGAATCGCTCGATAGCGACCTCGGGCCGGGCCGCACGTACACCGTCGACCAAACGGTGGCCCAAGCCACGGTCGACGAGTACGAGGCGTTGCTGCTGCTGCCCGGGACGGTGAAATCTGATCGGCTTTCCAGCGACGATCGGGTGGTCTCCCTCGTGCGTGACTTCATCACTTCAGGGAAGCCGGTCGGGATCGTCTGCTACGGGGCGTGGACTCTGCTTGAAGCAGGAGTGGCCCGGGGTCAAAGTCTCCCATTGTCTGGGACCATGCGGGCCCACCGATCGACAGGCGCCTCCGTATTAAGGGGCGAGCCGGTCTCGCCACGTGAACAGCGCGCGTTCTATAGCACCATCGCCAAGGAATTCGCGCGCATTACCCGCCAGCCTGCCCGCCCGGCAGCCGAAGAGAGCGGGCACGCATGGGCCCAGCTGGCTGTGTTACCGCCGCGGCCAGGTTGCGAGAAGTACAGCGCGGCAAAGAAAGTGGCTGGCCAATAAACGGCGTCGACGATAGTGTCCGAGCGATGTCGGCGAATCACTCTGCGATCTAGACGCTCGTGCCGTTTCGGTGGGCCGGCTCGTGGTGAGTCGGTTCGCCCCAGCGATGAACAAGCCGGAGTCCAGGTCGAACAAGTCCAGCACCCGCCCGATGGTGTGGTTGACGATATCGTCGAGGTGGCCGGCCGATCGTAAAATGCTGGTACCGGCGGAAAAACGATGGCTCCCGCCTCCGTTGCCGCGAGCATGTTCCGCAGATGAACTGTTGTGAGCGGACTTTCACGCACAAGTAGGATCGGGTTATCAGAACACCAGCTGAAATAGCGTGAACACCCGATCCCAATGCTCAGTCGACGGGTTGGACACCTTCGGGTCCACCACGCGGAACGAACGGGCCAGCGCGATACTCAACCCGCCGAACAACTCTGGCAGCAGCTGCTCGGTGTCCTCAGCGAACGTAACGTCGCCAGGTGGTCGCCGCACCGCCTGCCGCAGCAGCTCACGGATCTCCTCTGCCTCCTCCAGCTTGTCGAATTCCCGCATTCGCTCCTGGACGCCCTTGGTGATCGGAAGGTCCTGCGGCACAACCACGTCACGCCCGTTCCACTTGGCCGAGTTGCGCCCCGCGATAGCAATGTCGTCGATCTGCTCGTCGACGAACTCCCGGAAGCGACGGACGTCGTTCTTGTCGATCTTGATGCTTGCGACCGAACGAAAGAACCGTTCGAACGCCGTAATACCCGAGGGATGGGTCATTGAATACCTCCGCTCCAAATATTCATATCGGCCCAGCAGTACTGGTTGGGGTGGCCCCGCACTTCGCTGGCTAGGGCCGCTTCGGGATCGAAGCGGCGCACCGGCCGACCAATTCCGGTCTTGCTCCCTTCGGGGCCACACCAGCCATATGTGCCGACGCGGGCCGTCTACATGGGAACCTTCGCACCCCGACGCCGCGGTGGACACGGTCCTGTCAGTCCCAAACCCGACGCGCGCACTTGCCCCCACAGGCCGAAAGAGTGCCCTAAGTCCTGCGTTGACGCGTAAATGTCCCGCGATGGCGTCGGCCCTCGGCATTTCGATGGCGGCAGAATCCCGTACCAATAGCGACTGCATCTGACGCCTTGAGCAACCGGGTCACCCGCAACGCCGCAACGGGCGTCAGAGCTTGTTGGCGACAACGTCGAGATTGCTGATGTCGGGTGCCGAGGCGAATAGCTCGTCGGCTTTCGCCCCCCGGTTGCCGGTATTTCGCCGCTACGGGCGCGTTAGCTTAGCTCGGACGATGGGCACCGCGACGGGCCAGCTGATACATGGATGGCTACACCTTTGTGGCGCCGGTGACTGCAAGGATGGTACTTGCGACGAGCTCGGGATCGTCAATCGTCGGAGTGTGCGGGAGGCCGGGCAGGATGGTGAATGTCGCGCGGGGCAGGCGGTCTCGGGCGATAGCCCCGCAGAGTTCGACTGGCAGAATCCTGTCCTTTTCGGACCAGGCGATGGTGATTGGGCACGGCAGAGGGTCCATCGGTGCGACCTGTTCGTCAGGGTTGTTGAAGATGTCGTGAATGATGGTGCATTCAAAGTTCTCTTCATTGATTTCGATGATCCGCTTGTAGCTGAGTCGATCTCCGTGCAGCGTCAAATCGGTCAACCCACGCCGGCGCATCCCCGGCGATTTCATGAGAAGCGGGGTGATGGGACGCATCACGCGGCCTAACGCCAACTGCCGTCGCACCTTCTTCAGGGCCCGCACCCGCAGATCGTTCGACCACAATCCACCCGGTGAAAATGCACAGACGGATCCAGCCCGGCCACGTCGCGCCAATTCGAGCGCTATGAATCCACCCATCGAATGGCCCGCTAGATGTGGCCGATCTAGTCCGCGTTCATCGAGGTAGCGTTCGGACTCATCGATGACATCCCAGATCGTGACGGGTCGCCGCTGCACAACTGGCCCTCCACGATGACCGAGCGCTGACGGTGTGTATACGTCGTGGTGGGCGGATAGCAGCGGCGCAATGTCCCGCCATTGATCGCCAGACCAGGACCCGCCATGCAGGAGTACAAGAGGCGACCGTTCCGACGTCACCAGCGAAGTTTCGCACAGCTTCAGCCCCTTGAGCGGTCTAAAAGCTCCTGAACAGGTCTTCTTGAGTGGGGCGGGCCGGGCTCGAAGCGACCAACAGGTTATGAGTCGGCCAGAGCGTGTCCGCCGACATCCGCGAGCGTTCGGAAAAGCTTGTCTAACCAGCACTTTCAAGCCATGGACGTTCGTCGGTGTTCGTGAGCGTCTGGCATTGGTTGTGACGACGTCGTGACACCGACCGTCTGCTGTTGGCCCAGACTTCACCCGAATGCATGTTTCTGAAATGCGTCAACTGGCAACGCAACCAGCAAGTGCCCGCGACCGCGAGTGACTTCACCTGCGGATTGCGGCGCGACACTGAAACGGACAACAACGTCTCAAGGAGTTCCGCCGCCATGTCCATCCGAGTTGCAATCGTTTTTGGGGCCGCACTCATCGCCACCGCGGCGCCTGCCCACGCCGACGCAAACTCGTACCTCGCCTATATCCACAACACCGGGATCAACACCGCAGGAAAGCCGGACTCGTGGCTGCTCGACAATGGGCAGCACGCATGCGAGCTTCTACGGACCGGGACGACGGTCGACCAGATCAGTGAGGGACCGTCGAACGCCGACAAACGCGGGCTGACTATCGCCGCGCAGCACGAGCTGTGCCCGGAGACATTGCACTGAGCTGACTTGCTACTGGCTTCGTGTCGGTGGTTCGGGTACAACGACGCCATGGCCAAGCGCGCGAGGCCACCGGTCGAAGCTGGCGGCGTTGCGGGACGAACTCGGCCACATCCAAGTTCAGAAGCTGTCGAAAGCTGATCTCGACGATCTGGTGGGCCGGATGTGGCGCGGTGAAGTCAAGGGCCGCGACAACACGCCAAGACAGGGCGCCAGGGATGACGTCAAGCACCGGAAACGCCTGACCAGGCTCTCTACAGTGGGGCGGGCGGGGCTCGAACCCGCGACCAACGGATTATGAGTCCGCGGCTCTAACCAACTGAGCTACCGCCCC